>NZ_JBFAET010000014.1:64578-78932 GCF_040642095.1 Streptomyces sp. NPDC020362 | reverse complement strand
GGCGGCGTGGGGGGGGGGGGGTGTTTTGTTCTTTCTTGTTTTTTTTTTGTTTTTTTTTTTTTTTTTTTTTTTTTTTTTTTTTTTGGGGGGGGGGGGGGGGGGGGGCGCCCCCCCCCCCCCCCCCCCGACTCCCGTCGCGATGCGCGTAAGGCCGTCACTTCTCGGCCGTGAGGTCCTTGAGCGCGATGTTGAGTTCAAGGACGTTCACCTGCGGCTCGCCGATGAAGCCCAGGGTGCGGCCGTCGGTGTGGTCCTTGACCAGCTTCTCCACCGCGGCGACGGACAGGCCGTTCTTCGCGGCGACCCGGTGGACCTGGAGTTCCGCGTACTGCGGGGAGATGGCCGGGTCCAGGCCGGAGCCCGAGGAGGTGACCGCGTCGGCGGGCACGTCCGAGGGCCTGACGGTGTAGCCGGGCACCGAGTTGTCCTTGACGACGGCCTCCTTGGCGGAGAGCACCTGCGCGCAGAGCGTGCCGTCCTCGGGCCGGCCGGGGCACTTCCCCTTGACCGCACCGCTGTCGGCGGACAGGTTGGTCGCGCCCGAAAGGATCAGCTTGTACCGGGTGTTGATGCTGTTGGCACCGAGCCCGCCTGCCGGGCGGCCCTGGAACCACTTGAGGTCGGGGTCCGGGGTCTCCTGGCCCTTCTTCAGCGGCAGGTTGTAGGGCTGCCCGATCAGGGACGAGCCGACGACCTTGCCGTCCGCCTTGATCTCGGAGCCGTTCGCCTTGCCGTGGAAGGCCGCCTGGGCGATGCCGGTGACGACCAGCGGGTAGATGACGCCGGTGACCAGGGTCAGCACGAGCAGCGCCCGCAGGCCCGCCCCGAACAACCGGGCTGTGTTCACGAAGGAGTTGTTCATGGCGATCAGCCGATTCCGGGGATGAGGGAGATGATCAGGTCGATGATCTTGATGCCGATGAACGGCGCGATCAGTCCGCCGATGCCGTAGATACCGAGGTTGCGGCGGAGCATCTTGTCGGCGCTGACCGGCCGGTACCGCACGCCCTTCAGGGACAGCGGCACCAGCGCGATGATGATCAGCGCGTTGAAGATGACCGCGGACAGGATCGCGGAGTTGGGCGAGGACAGGTCCATGATGTTGAGCTTGTCCAGGCCCGGGTAGACCGCCGCGAACAGCGCCGGGATGATCGCGAAGTACTTCGCGACGTCGTTGGCGATGGAGAACGTCGTCAACGCGCCCCGGGTGATGAGGAGTTGCTTGCCGATCTCGACGATCTCGATGAGCTTCGTCGGGTTGGAGTCGAGGTCGACCATGTTGCCGGCCTCCTTGGCGGCCGACGTACCGGTGTTCATCGCCACGCCGACGTCGGCCTGCGCGAGCGCGGGCGCGTCGTTGGTGCCGTCACCGGTCATCGCGACCAGCTTGCCGCCCGCCTGCTCCCGCTTGATGAGGGCCATCTTGTCCTCGGGAGTGGCCTCCGCGAGGAAGTCGTCGACGCCCGCCTCCTCGGCGATCGCCTTGGCCGTCAGCGGGTTGTCACCCGTGATCATGACCGTCTTGATGCCCATGCGGCGCAGTTCCTCGAACCGCTCCCGCATGCCCTCCTTGACGACGTCCTTGAGATGGATGACGCCCAGCACACGGGCGCCCCTCTCGTCGTGGACGGCGACGAGCAGCGGGGTGCCACCGGCCTCGGAGATGCGGTTGGCCATCGCGTCCGCGTCCTCGGCGACGGTGCCGCCCTCCTCCTGGACCCAGGCGATGACCGAGGCGGTGGCGCCCTTGCGGATCTTGCGGCCGTCGACGTCCACACCCGACATCCGGGTCTGGGCGGTGAAGGCGATCCACTCGGCGCCGGCCAGCTCGCCCTGATGGCGCTCGCGCAGCCCGTACTTCTCCTTCGCCAGGACGACGATGGAGCGGCCCTCGGGCGTCTCGTCCGCGAGCGAGGAGAGCTGGGCGGCGTCGGCGACCTCGGCCTCGGTGGTGCCCTTGACCGGCACGAACTCGGCGGCCTGGCGGTTGCCGAGGGTGATGGTGCCGGTCTTGTCGAGCAGCAGGGTCGACACGTCGCCCGCGGCCTCGACCGCCCTGCCGGACATGGCCAGCACGTTGCGCTGGACCAGGCGGTCCATGCCCGCGATGCCGATCGCGGAGAGCAGGGCGCCGATGGTGGTCGGGATCAGGCAGACCAGCAGGGCGACCAGCACGACCATCGTCAGGTGCGTGCCCGCGTACGTGGCGAACGGCGGCAGCGTGGCAACCGCCAGCAGGAAGACGATCGTCAGCGAGGCGAGCAGGATGTTCAGCGCGATCTCGTTCGGCGTCTTCTGCCGGGCCGCACCCTCGACCAGGTTGATCATCCGGTCGATGAAGGTCTCGCCGGGCTTCGTCGTGATCTTGATGACGATGCGGTCGGAGAGCACTTTCGTACCACCGGTCACGGCGCTGCGGTCGCCACCGGACTCGCGGATGACGGGGGCCGACTCACCGGTGATCGCCGACTCGTCCACCGAGGCGACGCCCTCGACGACGTCACCGTCACCGGGGATCACGTCGCCGGCCTCGCAGACCACCAGGTCACCGATGGTCAGCGCGGTGCCGGGGACCTGCTCCTCGGACGTGCCGTCCGCGAGCAGCCGGCGCGCGACCGTGTCGGTCTTGGCCTTGCGCAGGGTGTCGGCCTGGGCCTTGCCGCGGCCCTCGGCGACCGCCTCCGCCAGGTTGGCGAAGATCACCGTCAGCCACAGCCAGGCGCTGATCGCCCAGCCGAACCAGTCGCCCGGGTCCTTGAAGGAGAACACCGTGGTCAGCACGGAGCCGATCCACACCACGAACATCACGGGCGACTTGACCATCACCCGCGGGTCGAGCTTGCGGAACGCGTCCGGCAGCGACTTGACCAGTGCCTTGGGGTCGAAGAGGCCCGCTCCGACACGGCCCTCGGCGGGCTTGTGCCCGGTGGGGACGTCCCTGTGCGGCGCCCGGGTGGGGGTGGCTGTGGACATGGAGTCCTCTGGGTTCTCTGTGCGAGTGGTCATCACGCCAGCCCCTCGGCGAGCGGGCCCAGCGCCAGGGCCGGGAAGTACGTGAGACCGGTGATGATCAGGATCGCGCCGACCAGCAGGCCGGTGAACAGCGGCTTCTCGGTGCGCAGGGTGCCGGCCGTGACCGGGACGGGCTTCTGCCCGGCGAGCGAGCCGGCCAGCGCCAGCACGAACACCATCGGCAGGAAGCGGCCCAGCAGCATCGCGAGACCGGTCATGGTGTTGTACCAGTCGGTGTTCGCGTTCAGGCCGGCGAAGGCCGAGCCGTTGTTGTTCGCGGCCGAGGTGAAGGCGTAGAGGACCTCGGAGAATCCGTGCGCGCCCGAGTTGAGCATCGAGTGCGGCGGGGTCGGCAGCGCCATGGAGGCGGCCGTGAAGACCAGCACCAGGGCGGGGGTGATGAGGATGTAGCAGGCGGCGAGCTTCATCTCGCGGCCGCCGATCTTCTTGCCCAGGTACTCGGGCGTGCGCCCGACCATCAGACCGGCGATGAACACCGCGATCACGGCCATGATCAGGATGCCGTAGAGGCCGGAACCGGTGCCGCCGGGCGCGATCTCGCCCAGCATCATGCTGAGCATGGTGATCCCGCCGCCGAGTCCGGTGAAGGAGGAGTGGAAGGAGTCCACCGCACCGGTCGAGGTGAGCGTGGTCGACACCGCGAAGATCGACGAGCCGCCGATCCCGAAGCGGACCTCCTTGCCCTCCATCGCCCCGCCGGCCGCCTGGAGCGCCGCGCCGTGGTGGGCGAACTCGGTCCACATCATCAGGGCGACGAAGCCCAGCCAGATGGTGAACATCGTGGCGAGGATCGCGTAACCCTGCTTCACCGAGCCGACCATCACGCCGAAGGTGCGGGTCAGCGAGAACGGGATCACCAGGATCAGGAAGATCTCGAAGAGGTTCGTGAACGGGGTGGGGTTCTCGAAGGGGTGGGCGGAGTTGGCGTTGAAGTAGCCGCCGCCGTTGGTGCCCAGCTCCTTGATGGCCTCCTGGGAGGCGGCCGCGCCGCCGTTCCACTGCTGCGAGCCGCCCATGAACTGCCCGACCTCGTGGATCCCGGAGAAGTTCTGGATCGCGCCGCAGGCGACCAGGATCACCGCGGCGATCGCGGCACCCGGAAGAAGGATCCGCAGCGTGCCGCGGACCAGGTCGGACCAGAAGTTGCCCAGCTCACCGGTGCGCGAGCGCGCGAATCCGCGCACCAGCGCCACGGCTACGGCCATGCCGACGGCGGCGGAGACGAAGTTCTGCACGGCCAGACCGGCGGTCTGCACGACGTGCCCCATGGTCTGCTCGCCGTAGTACGACTGCCAGTTGGTGTTGGTCACGAACGACACGGCCGTGTTGAACGACTGCGCCGGGTTGACCGACGAGAAGCCCATCGAGCCGGGCAGGACGCCCTGCAGCCGCTGCAGCAGGTAGAGGAAGAAGACGCCGGCGACGGAGAAGGCGAGGACACCGCGCAGGTACGCGGGCCAGGTCATCTCGGTGTCGGGGTTGGCGCCGATGCCCTTGTAGATCCACTTCTCGACGCGCAGGTGCTTGTCGGAGGAGTAGACCCGGGCCATGTAGTTGCCGACGGGGACGTAGACGAGTGCCAGTGCGCCTATCAGGGCGAGCAGCTGGAGCAGGCCGGCGGATACGGGACCCATACGTGTCTCAGAACCTCTCCGGGAAGATCAGGGCGAGGACGAGATAGCCCAGCAGGGCGACGGCCACGACCAGGCCGACGACGTTCTCGGCGGTCACAGCTTCGTCACCCCCTTGGCGACAAGGGCCACCAGCGCGAAACCCGCGAGCACGGTGACGACGAAGGCCAGATCGGCCATCGCGAACTCCTGGAGTGAGGTTCGGTGAATCGGACGATTAGAGGAAAGCGCCTGGCTGGCCGGATCCGGCCGCCCGTTGACGACTCTCATACGGCGGCCCGTACGGCTTTGACGGGGCTCTTACGGCTCTTGATCCATACCGACGGGTAAGGCGCCGTGACGGTGGGTGACCGCGGTCACAGCCGGAAGCGGAGCCGGCAGATCACCGCGTCCGTCTCGCGGCGTACGGCGTGCGCGACGACGGCGCCCCGCTGGTTCTGCAGCAGCCGCTGCCACAGCCGCTCCGGCTCGGCCTCCGGGATCAGGACGGTGACCCGGGTGCCCGGCTCCGAGGCGGCCGCCTCACGGGCGTACGCGGCGATGGGACGCCCCAGGCTGCGCCGCTCGCAGGACAGCCGGACCAGGGGCACGCCAGGGTCCCACTCGCCCCAGGCGCGCTCCAGGGCGTGCAGCTGGGCGCGGTCCTCGGGGTCCGGGTAGCAGACGGTCACGGCCCGGACCTCGTCACCGAGCGAGGCGGCCGCGGTCAGCGCCTCGGAGGTGAGCCGGGACAGGGTCGAGACGGGGACGATCACCAGCGAGCGGTCGCGGTGCGGGGTCTCGGGGATGCGGCCGAGTCCGAGCCGCTCGCCGATCCGGGCGTAGGCGCGGTGCACGGCGAGGAACGCGGCGACCAGCACGGGCAGCGCCACCACGATCAGCCAGGCGCCCTCGGCGAACTTGCTCGCGGTGACGACGACGGTCGAGACACCGGTGAGCAGCGCGCCGAAGCCGTTGAGCAGCGCCTTGCCGCGCCAGCCCCGGCTGCGCTCCAGGCGCCAGTGCCGGACCATGCCCACCTGCGCGATGGTGAAGCCGCCGAACACACCGATCGCGAACAGCGGCACCAGGGTGTTGGTGTCGCCGCCCGAGAAGACGAGCAGCGCGGCCGCGATCACGGCCAGCGCCAGGACACCGTGGCGGTGGACCTGCCGGTCGGCCTTCAGGGCGAAGACGTGCGGCAGGTAGTTGTCGCGGGCGAGGAGCTTGAGCAGTACCGGCAGGCCGCCGAAGGAGGTGTTCGCGGACAGCGCCAGCAGGATCATCGTCGCGAACTGGATGACGTAGAAGGCCCAGTTGTGGCCGAGCGAGGCGTCCGCGAGCTGGGCGAGGACGGTGACGCCCTCGACCGGCTGGAGGTGGAACCGGGAGATCAGCACCGACAGGCCGACGAGCATCAGGCCGAGGACGGCGCCGAGGGCGACCTCCGCGCGCTGGGCGCGCTGGGCGCGCGGACGGCGGAAGGAGGGGACTGCGTTGGCTATGGCCTCGACGCCGGTCAGGGCGGAGCATCCGGAGGCGAAGGCCTTCAGCAGGAGCAGGACGCCCACCGTCGTGGCGTTGTCCGCGACCACCGACGCATGGCCGTGGGCGGTCACCGTGCTCGCCGGGTGGGAGCGGAACAGACCGGCCACGATGAGGACGAAGACGGCCCCGACGAAGACGACGGTCGGCACGATGAACGCCTTCGCGGACTCCACGATCCCGCGCAGGTTGATGCCCGTGATCAGGACGAGCACCGCCAGGCACAGCCACAGCCGGTCGCCGTAGAGGGCGGGGAAGGCGGAGGTCAGGGCCGCCACGCCTGCTGTCACCGCGACCGCCACGTTGAGCACGTAGTCCAGCACCAGCGAGGCGGCCGCCACCAGGCTGGTGCGCGCCCCCAGATGCGTCTTCGCGACGGCGTAGGAGCCACCGCCGTCCGGGAAGGCCGCTATCACCTGCCGGTAGGAGGCCACCAGCACCGCGAGCAGGCCGGCGATGGCCAGGGTCACGGGGAGGGTGAAGCCGAGCCCGTGCGCACCCGCGGCCGCCAGCACGAGGACGATCGCCTCGGGGCCGTACGCCACCGACGCCATCGCGTCCAGGGAGAGTGCCGCGAGTCCCGTGACGGCGGTGAGCCGGTGGCGTTCGCCGGTATCGGGCGGCTCCTCGCCGGCGGGGACGGCGTCCGGTTCGGTGGTCAGGACGGTCATGGGTACGTGCTCCTTCGTCAAGAGCCGCGCACAAAGCCCGAAGTGTGCGCGGTGCACCCAGGTTCTGACCGTTTCCAGCCGCGTCCGAGCATTCCTTGCGGCTTCTTCGCGCTCACATGGCCGACCTTGACGGGTTCTTGACGGTTTGTGGATCCATCGAGGGCAGCGGACCGCGGGACCACCGCATGACCTGCGCCAAGATTCACCCGAAAGACATCAGAGGCGCATCAAAATGCGCCGGTTTGCTCGTGCGCGTCTCTACATTCTCGGGAATGGGACGCCGCGACAACACGCGCAGGCCACCGGCCGGCGCTCGCGCAGAGACATCCGCGGATGCGGTGCACGACCGCCGCTGGGCGAGGGACGTCAGGGAAGCCGTCCGGTGCGCCGGCATCCTGCTCGTCCTGCTGCTGCTCGTCGACTGGGGCTCCGGCCGGATCGCGCTCTGGCGCGTCCTGCTGTGGCTCGCCCTCTCCCTCCTGCTGTTCCTCGTGCTCTTTCCCGCCCGGGTCTCGGCCGGCCGGAACTGGCTGGCCTCGCGGCGGCTGCTGCGCGAACACCGGGTCCGAACCGATCTGCTGGTCTCCGTCCGGTGCCTGGACGGCGTCTCCCAACGGCTCCTGCTGCGGGACGCGTTCGGCGCGCGGGTCGAGGTGGACCCCGAGACCCTGGTGCACAATCCCCAGCTGTGGCACCTCCTGGACGAGAGCGTCCGCAAGGCGGAGGCCGGCGGGCTGCTGCTGTGCGGGCAGACCGCACTGCACCGCCTCTCCGCCCGCGTGGACCGCGAGACGGCACGAGCCGTGTTCAAGGCGTCCGGTCTGGAGTAGCCCGCCCGGCCCTTCCTCGGTCCCGCCGGCCGGCGCTGAGAACGTCCCTGCCCGCCCCGCCGTCACCAGCCGCGCGGCGGACAGGGACGTACCGTGCCGCGCGCCCCGTGCGGGCGGTGCAGCCGCCGGAGCCTGCGGGTGCCGGTCATCGTGGGCATCACGCACCTCCGAGGCTCTGCGTGGTCGGTTCGGCGCCCATGGACCGCCCGGCGAAGGGCAGCGAGACGACCATGGTCAGCCCGCCGCCCGGGGTGTCCTCGGGCGCGATGGTGCCGTTCATCGCCTCGGTCAGCCCCCGGGCGAGGGCGAGGCCGAGGCCGAGGCCGGTGGTGTTGTCGGTGTCGCCGAGCCGCTGGAACGGCTCGAAGAGACGGTCCCGGCCTTCCCGGGGCAGCCCCGGGCCCCGGTCGATCACCCGCAGTTCCACCCGGCCCGCCAGGGCACTGGCGCTGACCAGCACCTTCCGCCCGGGCGGGGTGTGCCGGGCGGCGTTGCCGACGAGGTTGGCTATCACCCGCTCCAGCAGCGGCGGGTCGGCCAGCACCGGCGGGATCTCCTCCGTGTCCGCCACCTCGACCCCGGGGACGTCCGCCAGCGCCATGGGCAGGACCTCCTCCAGGGAGGTCGGGCGCAGGTTCAGGGGCAGGACGCCCGCCTCCAGACGGCTGAGGTCGAGGAGGTTCTCCACCAGCCGGTTGAGCTTGGCCATGGACTCGTCGGCGGTGGCCAGCAGTTCCTCACGGTCCTCCGGGGAGAACTCGACGTCACGGCTGCGCAGCGAGGTGACCGCGGCCCAGCCCGCCGCCAGCGGGGTGCGCAGGTCGTGGCCGACGGCCCGCAGCAGCGCCGTGCGCATCCGGTCGGCGGCCTTCACGGGTTCCACCTCGGCCGCCGCCTCGGCCAGCCGGGCCCGCTCCACCGCGGAGCCGACGTGCGCGGCGAACGCGGCGAGGACCCGCCGCTCGGACGACGACAGCGTGCGGCCGCGCAGCACGAGGCAGGCGCCGGGACCGGCGGGCACGAAGGTCGTGCCGTCGGCGTCCGGCGGCTCGTCCGCCAGCTCCGCCGACTCCATGCCGAAGGTCTCCCGCGTCCGCTCGAGCAGCGCGGGGATCGTCGCCTCACCGCGCACGATGGTGCCGGCCAGGGACGACATGGTCTCGGCCTCCGCGGTGGCGCGGGCCGAGCGTCTGGACAGCCTCAGCGAGCGGTCCACGACCCCGGCCACTGTGGCTGCGACGACCGCGAAGACGGCGAGCGCGAGCAGCGCGTTGGGATCGTTCAGCGTGAACGCGCCGACCGGCGGTATGAACCAGTAGTTCAGCAGCAGCGAGGCCGTCACCGACGCGATCACCGCCGAGGCGACCCCGCCTATGCAGGCCACGCCCACGACGGCCAGCAGGAACAGCAGGGCCTCGCTGGTGAGGTCGAGCGTGCCCCGCACCCGGGCGAGGACGACCGTCAGCAGCACGGGCAGCACCAGCCCGGCCACCGGGCCGGCGATCAGCCGGGCCGTGGACAGGGTGCGGCGCCGCGACGGCAGCAGGGTGCCGCGTCCGGCCCGCTCGTGGGTGACGCGGTGCACGTCGATGTCGCCGGACAGCTCGGTCACGGTCTCCCCCGTGCCGGGCCCGGTCAGGAAGCGCGAGAGCCGGCCGCGGCGACTGGTGCCGAGGACCAGCTGGGTGGCGTTCTCCGCGCGGGCGAACTCCACCAGGGTGGTGGCCACGTCGTCGCCGACGACCGAGTGGTAGCTGCCGCCGAGGTCCTCCGCGAGCCTGCGCTGCCGGGTGAGGGAGGCGGCCGAGACGCCGCCCGCCAGACCGTCGCTGCGGGCCACGTGCACGGCCAGCAGATCGCCGCCCGCGGACCGGTCGGCGATCCGGGCGGCCCGCCGCACCAGCGTGTCCCCCTCCGGGCCGCCGGTCAGCGCGACGACGACCCGCTCCCGGGTCTCCCACACCCTGCCGATGCCGTGCTGCGAGCGGTACTCCTGCAGCGCCTCGTCGACCCGGTCGGCCACCCACAGCAGCGCCAGCTGGCGCAGGGCGGTCAGGTTGCCGGGGCGGAAGTAGTTGGCGAGGGCCGCGTCGATCTTCTCGGGGGCGTAGATGTTGCCGTGCGCCATCCGGCGGCGCAGCCCCTCGGGCGGCATGTCCACCAACTCGATCTGCCAGGCCCGCCGGACCTGCTCGTCGGGGACCTTCTCGTGCTGCGGGACGTGCGTGATCTTCTCCACGACGTCGTTGAGGGACTCCAGGTGCTGGATGTTCAGCGCCGTGATGACGTCGATGCCGGCGGCCAGGAGTTCCTCGATGTCCTGCCAGCGCTTGGGGTTGCGGCTGTCGCCGGGGACGTTGCTGTGCGCGAACTCGTCGACGATCGCGACCTCGGGACGGCGGTCCAGCACCGCGCCCAGGTCCATCTCCTCGAAGGCACCGCCGCGGTAGACGCAGCGGGCGCGGGGGACGACCTCCAGGCCGTCGGTCATCGCCTCCGTGCCGGGCCGCCCGTGGCACTCCACGAAGCCCACCACCACGTCCGCGCCGCGTGCGGCACGGCGCCGCCCCTCGTCGAGCATCCGATAGGTCTTGCCGACCCCGGGGGCCGCCCCGAGGTAGACCTTCAGCCGTCCGGGCCGTACGTCACTCATCGCCGCCGATGCGCTCCGCTCACTGGATCAACTCCCCTGTACGGGAAGGGGACTCTCCCCAAGGAAGCGTCCCGGCGGGCCGGCCGGTGCCGCCGTTAGCGGTTCCTTGGCGCCGGCCGGGAGGACATTGACACTGTCTTGACGTGACCTGGGCCGATAGGGTGAAGGCGGTGTGCCGGGAAGTCTGGTCGGCGGGGAGCCAGGGTGGCTCCTTCTCAGGTCCAGGGAGACGGCATGCGCAGCGTCGGCACGGTACTCGCGCTGGTCGTTCTGGCCACCGTGGTGGCCACCTTCGCCCGCCGGTGGCGCATTCCCGCCCCTTCGCTGCTGGTCGTCGCCGGTCTGGCGGTGGCGCTGCTGCCGGGCACCCCCCAGATCGAGATCAGCCCCGAGGTCATCGGGCTCGTGGTGCTGCCGCCGCTGCTGTACGCCAGCGCCGAGGACATGCCCTGGCGGGAACTGCGCGCGGTGTGGAAACCGGTCGGCATCCTCGCCATAGGGCTGGTCCTGGCCTCGGCGGCGGCCGTCGCCGCGGTGGCGGCCTGGGTGACCCCGCTGTCCTGGCAGATGGCGTTCGTGCTGGGCGCGATCCTGGCCAGCACCGACCCGGTCGCCGTGACCGCGCTCGGCCGCAGGCTCGCCCTGCCGCCCAAGGTGCAGGTGCTCGTCCAGGCGGAGAGCCTGTTCAACGACGCGACCTCGCTGGTGCTGGTCCGGGTGGCGGCGGGCATCGCGGTCGCCTCGGCGGCGGCGAACTGGGGCGCGGCCGGCGGCCAGTTCCTGCTGCTCGCCGGGGGCGGCACGGTGATCGGGGCCGCGGTGGCCGGGGTGGTGACGCTGATCCGCCGGCGCACCGAGGAACCGGTCCTGGAAACAGTGATAGCGCTGGTCACCCCGTATGCCGCCTATCTTCTGGCGGAGGCCGCGCACACCTCCGGGGTGACGTCGTGCGTGGTGGCCGGAGTGGTCCTCGGCGGACGCGGCGACCGGCTCACCAACGCCCGCATAAGGCTCCAGCTGCACGCCGTCTACGGCACCGTCGTCTTCCTCCTGGAGAGCGTGGTCTTCTCGCTCATAGGGCTGGCGCTGCCCGCGGAGGTACGGGCACTGGCCGACGGCGACCGGGCCTGGCCGCTGTACGCCCTCGCCGTCGCCGCCACGGTCATCGCCGTACGGCTGCTGTGGATCGCGCCGCTGTCGGCGGTCGTGCAGCGCAGGGGCGGGATCGGCCGGATGAACTGGCGAGTGCCGGTGGTGCTGACCTGGGCGGGCACGCGCGGGGTGATGCCGCTGGCCGCCGCGCTGTCCATCCCCGAGATCACCAGGAACGGCGCCCCCCTGGCGGACCGGCCCCTGGTCCTCGTCCTGACCACATCCGTCGTCGTGGTCACCCTCGTCGTCCAGGGCTTCACCCTGGCCCCGGTCGTGCGCCGCTCCGGCATCGCCCTGGAGCCCGCCCACACCGAACGCGAGGAGGTCGAGGCCCGCTCCCGGCTCGCGCACGCCGGACTCGCCCGGCTGGAGGAACTCGCGGAGCTGGAGGCGGTGCCGGACGTGGTCGTGGACCGGCTGCGGCGCGGTCTGACCGCCCGCCTGGACGACGCCCGCGACCGCCTCGCCGAGAGCAGCGGCACGGCCGCCGCGACCGAGTCCGCCGACCTGGTCTACCGTCAGCTGCGCCGCGACCTGATCGCCGTGGAAACCGCGGAACTCCATCGCCTCTACGACGACCACCGCATCAGCGACACGACCCGCCGCCGCCTGCAACGCTCCCTCGACCTGGAGGAGGCCCGCCTGACAGACGCGTGAGGGCCGGCACACCCCAAAGGCCGAAGGGTGCAGCCCCCCGAAAGGGACGGCAGGTGCAGCCCCCCGAAAGGGACGGCAGGTGCAGCCCCCCGAAAGGGACGGCAGGTGCAGCGCCCCGAAAGGGGCGCGGGGAACTGCGCGACCAGCCCCCACCGGCCCGCAGCTCGACCACGGTCCCTCCGGCAATGCACTCAGCGGTACTCGGCCAACCGCGGCCGCAGCCCCAGCCCGATCAGCACCACCGCCGCCGGCAACAGCCCCGCGGCCCAGGGCAGCAGATCGCCGACCGCCGACCGGCCGAGCCGGACCGACGCCTCGAAGTGCGCCCGGTTGATACCGGCCACCTCGTCCAGCGCCCCCATCCACGCCCCGAAGTGCGCGTTGGAGGTGCCCGGCTCCCAGCCCATGCAGAACTCGGTCGCCTCCTTCTCCTTCCCGGCGGCGAGCAGCGCCCGCATCTTCCGGTCGTCGCGCTCGTAGACGGCGTACGTCCGCACGGTCTTCTCCGCCGCCGCACGCTCCCCGGGGAAGGTGATGTTGTCCAGCTCCCGCCGGAACTCGCCGGTGAACCGGAGGTCGTGGTGGTCGCTCTCGTACGCCTGCCAGGTGGTGGCCAGCCGGTCGTCGTACGTGGCGAGGGTCGCGCCGTCGATGCCGTACAGCGCTTGCGACTTGGTGAGGAACGATTCCCCGTACTGCTCGCGGCGCTGCGGGTCCAGCAGGTAGCGGCTCTCGTCGGCGTTGGCGTCGTGGGCGATCGCCCGGGCGCGGGAGAGCGCGACGACGGAGTCGAAGGCGTCGTGGCGGGCCACGCGCAGGTGACCGGCGGTGGCGGACAGCATCTGCGTTCCGAGGATCACCGCGAGGAGGGTGCAGACGGTGGCGGCCAGGACACCGGGGTTGAGGATGCGCCGGAAGCTGCGGGCCAGGTACCACTGCAGGACGCCGAGCGCGGCCAGCAGCAGCACACCGAGGGCGAGGACGGCGTAGAGCTGGGCGGCCAGGGCGGAGCGGGCGGAGGAGTACTCGGCCTCGAAGGCCGCGTCGTTCGAGGAGACCAAGGTGGTTGCGGCGGGCAGGAGTTGAGCGCGCAGCAGGTCGGTGGCCCGGCGGTGGTCGGCGAGGGCGGCGGGCCTGCCGCCCCGGTGCCCGTCGTTCTCCAGGGCACGGCCGATCAGCTCCTGGTACTCGGCGAAGTCGTCGGTGAGGTGCTCCACGGTCCTCTCGTCGGACCGGTCGCCCTGGGCCGCGACGGCGAGGGTGCGCAGGTCGTGGCCGATCTCGCGGCGGGCGTCGCGGTAGAAGCCGACCGCCTTCGTGTACGGGGTCTGCAGACGGCCTCTGCCCCCATCTCCACCGGACAGCAGGATGTTGGCGGCCTGGGCGTCCATGTCGTTGAGGGCGAGGTCGAGGTCCGCGGCGCTGGTCGTGCGCGGCGCGTCGCGGTCGGCCACGCTGTCCCAGGTGCCGTTCGCGGCCAGCCCGGCCACGGTGAGCAGCACCGCCACGGCGACGGCGAGCAGGACCGTGGCCGCGCGCAGGAGACGCAGCCGCGCGGGCACGGTGGCCCAGAAGCGGCTGCGCAGAGCGGCCCGCGCGGCCCCGGCCTGCCGGCGCAGGCGCGGCCCCGGACCGGGACGCCCGGCACGCGAAACCCCGCGTCCCTGTGGTCCGGGGCCTGCGCCGGCCGGTGCGGCCGTCGCTTCCTGTGGCGGTGTCTCCCCCTCGGTCCTGGGACCCTGCGCCGCTTTGGCCGTGAGAGCCACGGTCCCTCCAACGTCACGCCACGGACGGTCGCCCGTCCCCCGTTGCCGATCAGTCTGCGACCGGATCCGGCCACCTCCGGCACGTCTTGACGCCTCCCTGATGGCACATCGGCTCGGTTTGACGGCCCTTTGACGGCCACCCCGGGACCGCCGTATGGGTGACGCCAATTCCTGCCTCAACGAGGCGTTTTGAGCGGCGACGGGAGCTAGATTCACTGTCGGCCGCCGCCGGGGCCGCGGACGTCCGCGGCCCGCACGACGGGCGGAGTCGCCACTCCGCAGTGACGCGACGGCGGTCCGGTGCCGGTCCGAGGGACGGGCACCCGCGCACGACGCCTCTCGTCCCATCGCCGGCGTCCGTGCGCCGCCGTGGGGGGGGGGGGGGGGCGCCGGCCCGGCCGCCCGTCCGCTCGCCGCCAGCAGCGCCAGCACGGCGA
>NZ_JBFAET010000014.1:0-64568 GCF_040642095.1 Streptomyces sp. NPDC020362 | reverse complement strand
GTCAGGGGTGGGGGGTGGGGGGGGTGCCGTCGGTCGGGCCCCGCGCCCACCCCCCCTATGGTCCACTGGCGGGCGGCGGGGCCCCGTGTGGGGGGCCGGGGCCCCCGCAACCCCACGGACCGCGCCCCTGTCCGACTCCCCCGACCAGACACGAAGGTGTCCATGCTTCCCGCTGCCCCCGAGCAGGCTCCCCCGTCACGTCCCGAACGCGCGGCCCGGCCCGGACCGGACGGGAAGGGCAGACGCCGCGCACCGAGCGGGCTGTTCGAACCCGTCCAGCTGGTCCGCTCGTTCCCCGAGGCGCTGCGCAAACTGCACCCGCGCACCCTGGTGCGCAACCCGGTCCTGTTCGTGGTGTCCGTCGGGGCCGTCCTGACCACCCTGTCGGCGCTGCTCCATCCCGCCGTCTTCACCTGGGTCATCAGCCTGTGGCTGTGGCTGACGGTGGTCTTCGCCAACCTCGCCGAGGCGGTCGCCGAGGGCCGCGGCAAGGCGCAGGCGGAGTCGCTGCGCAGGGCGCGTACGGACACCGTGGCGCTGCGGCTGCTCGACTGGCGCTACGGCACCGATCCGCGCACCGCCCGCACCGAGGCGGTCGCCGCCACCGCCCTGAAGCCGCTGGACGTGGTGGTGGTCGAGGCGGGCGAGATGATCCCGGCGGACGGCGACGTGGTCGACGGGGTCGCCGCGGTGGACGAGTCCGCCGTCACCGGTGAATCGGCGCCGGTGATCCGGGAGTCGGGCGGCGACCGCAGCGGTGTCACCGGCGGCACGACGGTGCTGTCCGACCGGATCGTCGTGCGGGTCGGCGCCCGCCCGGGGCACAGCTTCCTGGACGCACCGGCCCTCGCTCAGGCCGACGTCGGCGTCGCGATGAACACCGGCACGTCGGCCGCCAAGGAGGCCGGCAACATGGTCGACCTCGATTCCAACCCGACCAAGCTCCTGGAGATCGTCGAGATCGGCAAGCAACTCCTCATCACCCGGGGCGCGTTGACCACCTTCTCCATCACCAACGACGTCGCCAAGTACTTCGCGATCATCCCCGCGATGTTCGCGGGCTCGTACCCGGGCCTGGAGTCGCTGAACATCATGGGCCTGCACAGCCCGACCTCCGCGATCACCTCCGCGATCATCTTCAACGCGCTGATCATCGTCGCGCTCATCCCCCTCGCCCTGCGCGGCGTGCGCTACACCCCCTCCTCGGCCCACGACCTGCTGCGCCGCAACCTGCTCGTCTACGGGCTCGGCGGCCTCGTCCTGCCCTTCGTCGGCATCAAGCTGATCGACCTGCTGATCGCACAGGTACCCGGCCTCGGCTGAACCTCGTCCGGCCGCCCGGCTCGCCCGTCAGGGTCCCGTATGCACACGTCAGAGCCCCGTCAGAGACCGGGGTCTCAGCTTGCCCGGCGTGTGCGGTACGGCTTCCATGGACCTCGTGAACAGCGCCTGGCTCCTCCTCGACCGGCCGCCGAGTCCCGCTCGGCCGTCGCGTCGGGAGCCGCGCTGACCGGAAGCGCCCGCGTCCCGCCGACGCCGCGTCCCGCCGACGCCGCTTTCCGTGCCCGAGGGGCGCCGTGATCTGCTCCGGCGCCCCTCGCTCCACCTCCCTCACCGCACGCCCACCGCCCTCACCGGGCCGCGACGGCGTGCCCGCAACCCCGGATGGATCCATGTCCGAGTCCACACTTTCGTCCCGTACCGTCCTGGTCACCGGTGCCACCTCCGGCATCGGCCGCGACACCGCCCGGCAGCTCGCGGAGCGCGGCGCCACCGTGCTCCTGCACGGCCGCACCGCCGAGGAGACCCGCGCCGCCGCCGACGCCCTGGTCGCCACCGCCGGCATCGCCGCGGACCGACTGTGCACGTACGCCGCCGACTTCTCCCGCCTCGACGAGGTGGAAGCCCTCGCCCACAGGGTCGTCACCGAGCACCCGCATCTCGACGTCCTGGTCAACAACGCGGGCATGGCGGCTCCCGAGCGGCACACCGTCACCGCCGACGGCAACGAGATCGCCTTCCAGGTCAACTTCCTCGCCCACTACCTGCTCACCTGCCTGCTGGAACCGGCCCTCACCAGCGACCCGGGCGGCCGCGTCGTCAACGTCTCCTCCTCCCTGCACCGCACCGCGTCCATCCAGTGGGCCGACCCCAACCGCGCCCGCCGCTACTCCCGCCTCGCCGCCTACGCCCAGTCCCAGCTCGCCCTCACGGTGTTCGCGGCCGACCCGCGCGTCACCGCGGTCTCCGTGCACCCGGGCGTCTGCGACACGGCCCTGCTCCCGCTCTACGCCCACGAGGGCGCCTCCCCCACCGAGGGCGCCGCGCACGTGGTCCGGCTGTGCGACCCGGCGGTCGAGATCGTCAACGGCGCCTACTACGACCGCGCCGACCGCGTCGACCCGGCGCCCGCCGCCACCGAGGACCGCATCATCCGGCGCCTCGGCAAACTGGCGGACCTGCTGGTCGGCCGCACCGCTTGAAGGACCCTTCCCGCACCAGGAGTCGACGTACATGTCCAAGCGCGCCCGCAAGAAGAAGGCCCGCCGCAAGAAGAAGGCCAACCACGGCTCCAAGGCCTGCGGGAGCTGACCGAGCCACCACCGGGGGCGGACGGGACACCACCGTCCGCCCCTTTCGTTTCATCCCCGTCCGCAGGCGGCCGTGATCGAACTCCCGTCGCATCGGTTGCCGGCTCACACCCGCAGCCGGTAGGGCAGCATGCAGACCACGACGTCGGTGCGGGCCCGCAGTACGGTCGCCAGCAGCAGGCCCCGCTGGTTCTGCAGGATCTCGTAGCGGCGGTGCCGGGGTTCGACCTCGGGGATCAGCACCGCGACCTGCCGTCCGCCCCGGGCCGCCTGCTGCACGTAGTCGACCATCGGCTGGACGAGCGAGCGGTGCGGGCTGTCGACGACGTCGAGACGCACCCCCGGATTCCATCTCGCCCACGCCTCCTGCAGGGCACGGGTCTTGTCCGGGTCGTTCTGGACGGCGACGGCGACCACCTCGTCGCCCAGCGCGAGGGCGGCGCCGACGGCGTGCCGGGCGAGCTTGCTGACGTCGCCGAGCGGGACGATCACCAGGCTGCCGGTGTGCGGCTCGGGCGGGCCGGGGATGCGGCCGAGGCCCAGTTCCTCGCCGACGGCCGTGTAGTAGCGCTCGATGCGCGAGAACAGCAGCATCAGCAGCGGTACGGCGATCACGACCACCCAGGCGCCCTCCAGGAACTTGGTGAACAGGAGGATGAGCCCGGCCAGGGTGGTCAGCACCGCCCCGGTGCCGTTGATGAGCGCACGGTGTTTCCAGCCCTGCGGCCGCTCGGTGGCCCAGTGCCGCACCAGGCCGAGCTGGCTGAGCGTGAAGCCGATGAACACGCCGATCGCGAACAGCGGGATCAGCCGGTGGGTGTCGGCGCCGGACGCGATCAGCAGCAGCGCGGCCAGCAGGGCCAGCGCCAGCACCCCGTAGCGGTAGACGGGCCGTTCGGCACGCAGCCCGAACAGGTGGGGCAGCCGGTGGTCGTGGGCCAGCAGGCTCATCAGCACCGGCAGCCCGCCGAAACTGGTGTTCGCCGCGAGCAGCAGGACCAGGGTGACGACGAGGTTGGTCGCGTAGTACGGCCAGCCGTCGCCGTAGGCGCCCGCGGTGAGCTGGGCCAGGACGGTGACGTCCCCGCGCGGGGCGACATGGTCGCGGCGGATCAGCACGGCCAGGCCGATCAGCATCAGGCCCAGCAGGGCGCCCAGCATGAACTCGGTGCGCTGGGCGCGGGTGACCCGCGGGGTGCGGAAGGTGGGTACGGCGTTGGCGATGGCCTCCACGCCCGTCAGCGCCGAGCAGCCGGACGAGAACGCCTTGAGGACGAGCAGCAGGCCGAGGGTCTCGTGCGCCGGGAAGGACTGCGCGGTGCCGACCACGGCCGCCGGGTGGGAGCGGAGGAGGCCGACGGCGACAATCCCGAGGACGGCCACGATGAACAGCAGGGTCGGGAGCATCAGCACCCGGGCGCTGTCGGTCACACCACGCAGGTTCACGGCCGTCAGCAGCGCGAGGCCCACCAGGCACACCACCAGCTTGTCGTGGGCCAGGGAGGGGAAGGCGGAGGCCAGCGCGTCGGCCCCGGCGGTGAGACTGACGCAGACCGTGAGCACGTAGTCGACGACCAGGCTGGCCGCGGCGAGCAGGCTGGAGGCCGCGCCCAGGTCCTTCTTGGCCACCGCGTAGGCGCCTCCGCCGTCCGGGTGTACGGCGATGACCTGGGCGTAGGACACGACGAGCGCCGCGAGCAGGAACGTGATCGCCAGTGTGATCGGCAGGGTGGCGCTCAGCGCGCCGGTCCCCGCGGCCACCAGGGCCAGCACGATGGCCTCGGGGCCGTACGCCACCGAGCTGAGCGCGTCCAGCGACAGCGCGGCCAGCCCTTCCATGCTGGTGAGGTGGTGTTTTTCCCCCTCGCCCGGGCGCAGCGGGACGCGCGGTTCCACCTCACGGCGTGCCAGGCCATACGCCATCGGGACCTCACCACGGACGGCAGAACGGTCGCCACCCAGTGTCTCCGCGGGACCGCCGTACGGCTTCCCGGGACCGCCGTACGGCGGTCCCGGGAACGGCCGGCCGGGCGTGCCCGGGGGCGACGGCGGGGACACGGGTCACCCCAGGAATCCGCAGAGAATGTGTGCAGGAGTGCCACAGGGGCCGCACACAGTCTTCCGAAAGCCTCGTTAGCGTTGCCAGCCGCTCGATCCCCCCGTGCGAACGCGGCCAGGCCACCGCCGAGGCCGCAGGCGCCGACGTCCCCAGGCGCCGTCGACTCAGGAAGACCGTAAATGGACTACTGCTCCTCGTGCCGTCGGCATCTGAACGGCGCCCTGGTGTGTCCCGGGTGCGGTGCCTACGCCCCGGACATCGCTCCCCCGGCCTCCGTCTCCATGGCCGGGATGCCGCCGGCGGCGACCGGGACGCCGGCGCACAAGGCCACCCCCGCCGATGCCTGGTTCGACGGTGGTCGCCCCGACGAGCCCGCACCGGCTCCCCACGGCGAGGCTCCGCACGACAAGACTCCCCACGGCGTGGCTCCGCACGACAAGACTCCCCACGGCGTGGCTCCGCACGACAAGGCTCCTCACGGCAAAGCTCCCCACGACGGGGCTCCGTCCGGCGACGTGGACGGCGCTCCGCGCCCGTCGCAGGGGCGGGCCGCCCGGCGCCGCCAGCTGGCCCGCTGGAAGAAGAACAAGCGCCGGGCCGCGGTCGCGACCGCCGTCGCGCTCGTCGGCGGCGGGCTCACCCTGGCCGCGCTGGACCGGCAGTCCCCCGACCGGGCCCAGGCCGCCGCGGCACCCGACAACCGGCCCATGGGCGCCACGGACGGACAGGCCGGCGCCGAGGACCGTCCGGAGTCGGCATCGCCCGGCACCCACCGGTCCCCGCGCACCTCGGCCCCGGCCCGCGCCCGGCGGACCGTGTCCGACGCGCCGCACGGACACACCCTCGCCACCGCACCCCGGACCGCCGCGCCGGACACCCACCCCGACGCCGCGGCCGCTCCCGTCCCCGCCCGGACACCGGCCGCACAGCAGCAGCACACCGTCGCGCCCGCCTCCGGCGGCACCGGCACGACAGCACAGCAGCCGTCCACGCCCGCGTCCGTCCCCACGCCCGCCTCCACCCCCTCGACCGGCGGCGGAACGGACTCGGGAACCTCTCCGGCGAGCCCGTCCCCGGCTGCGACCTCACCGTCCCAGCTCTGTCTGCTCGTGGTGTGCATCGGCTGACCGCCGGCCGCCGGCCCGGGCCTGCCCACGCAGCCGAGGCGTAAGGATTCCGTCAGGATCGGCCGTCCGGGTGTCAGAACCCCGTCAGCAACGGTCGCCGGGCGTCATACGGCGCCTAGCGTCGCTGCCATGGGACGGAGCAGACCGGCGAGAGCGGCCGGTGACCGCCACTGGCGTGGCAGTGCCCGGCTCGCCGCGGGCTGCGCCCTGACGTTCTGTGCCATGACCCTCCTGGTCGACTGGGACGCGGGAAGCCTGACGCCGCTGCGCGCACTGCTCTGGGTCGCCCTGTCGGCCGCCGTGGCCATCGTCCTGCTGCCGCAGCGGGTCAGTGCGGGCCCCGGCTGGCTGGCCGTCCGTACCCCCTGGCGCCGACTCGTGGTCCACACGGACGCGCTGGCGGTCGTACGGCAGTACGGCGGCGTCTCCTCGCAGCTCGTGCTGCGGGACGTCCACGGGCACCGCCTCGAACTCGATCCCCGGATCCTCGCCGCCAACCCGCTGCTGTGGCACGAACTCGACACGGGTGTGCGCCGCTCGCTGGAGCGCGGCACCCTGCGCCACGGCGCCGACGTCCTGGCGCGGCTGGGCCGCCACATCGACGACGAGACGGCCCAGGGGGTCCTGCGGGCATCGGGCCTGTCCTGACGCCCCGCGGACCCGCGCCTCGGCCGGTCCGGAGCCTCGGTCACTGCGAAGCCTCGGTCACTGCGGCGCCTCAGTCACTGCGGAGCCCCGGTTGTTCGGGAGCCTCAGTTGTTCCAGGTCTCGTCGTAGGGATCGTGCGGCGTCGGTACGGGCCTGACCGAGGCGACCTTCAGATAGGGGATCGGGCCGTTGTTGACGGGGTCGCGGGCCGTCCTGGGGATGTAGTTGCCCGTGACCTCCAGCCAGGCGTCCGGCTGCAGCACCGGGGGCAGCTTGCCCGTCAGGGCGATCTTCACCGGCTGGGCGTCCGCCGCACAGCAGTTGAGGGCCATGCGGACCAGATACGGAGTGCCCGTGCGGTCCAGGGCGAGGAAGCCGGTGACACGGACGGAACGGCCGTGCAGCGAGCGGCCGTGGCCGTAGGCCGCGCGGGAGGCGTAGTCGACCACGCTGAGCGGGACCGGGTTGCCGGCGGGCAACGTGCCGTAGCCGTAGGGCTTCTGCAGGGCGGTACCCGCGCGCACGGCGCTGTACGAGCCCAGGGCCGGCGGGGCGACGAGGATCAGGGAGAGCAGCGGCAGCAGCAGGAGCCAGGAGATACGGGGCTCGGGGTGGCTGTGACCGTCACCGGAGGCCCGGGCCGCCTTGGCACGCCTGCGCTCGTACCACGCCGTCGCCAGGGCGGCCGCGATCAGCACCCCGCCCGACGCCAGCAGCAGCGGCTGCAGAGCCGCCTTGACGTAGCGCAGGTAGAGATCGGTGGCGCCCGCGTGCAGCAGGGCGGCGCCCAGCAGGAACATGACCGCCGCCTGCGCCTGCCGGTTCACAGCAGCACCGTCCCGGTGAGCACGCCGCCCGCGACGGCGAGGACGAACGTGGCGGGGGCGAAGCGCAGCGCGAAGCCACGGCCGAACGTCCCCGCCTGCATCGCGAAGAGCTTGAGGTCGATCATCGGGCCCACCACCAGGAACACCAGCTTGGCCGTCAGGGAGAACTGCGTGAGGGAGGCCGCGACGAACGCGTCCGCCTCCGAGCAGATGGACAGCAGTACGGCGAGCACGGCGAGGGCGAGGATCGAGAACAGCGGGTTGTCGGCCGCCGTGCGCAGCCAGGCCGCCGGGGTCGCCGCCTTCAGCGTGGCCGCGGCCATCGCCCCGAGGACCAGGAAGCCGCCGGCGTGCATGACGTCGTGCCGCACCGAGCTCCAGAACGCCTCCCCCTTGGTCGCGCCCTCGTGCGCACCGTGGGCCGGCGGGCGCAGCCAGTCCGTGCGGCCCACGCGCTGCCACAGCCAGCCCATCGCGCAGGCCACGAGGAGGCTGGCCGCGAACCGGGCCAGGACCATCTCCGGCCTGCCGGGGAAGGCGACCGCGGTCGCGGTCAGGACGATCGGGTTGATCGCGGGGGCGGAGAGCAGGAAGGCCAGGGCCGCCGCGGGGGTCACGCCCCTGCGGACCAGCGCGCCCGCCACCGGGACCGACGCGCACTCGCAGCCCGGCAGCACCGCGCCCGCCATCCCCGCCACCGGCACGGCCAGGGCGGGGTGGCGCGGGAGGGCACGCGCGAAGAAGGACGGGGGCACGAAGACCGCGATCGCCGCCGAGAGCAGGACGCCCAGTACCAGGAAGGGCAGCGCCTGGACCGTCACGGCCACGAACACCGTCATCCAGCTCTGCATCAACGGGGTGCCGAGGGCCCCGCGGATCGGGGACTGGGCGAGCACCGCCAGCAGCAGGATCATCGTCAGGACGAGCGGCGAACTCAGACGCCTGTCGTCCCGGCCGGACTGCTCACCGTGGCCCGGGTCCGGGTGCTCGTCGTGGCCCGGGTCCGCCTGCTCGTCGTGGTTCCGGTCCGCATGCTCACCGTGGTGCGGGTCCGACTGCTCGTCGTAGCTCCGGTCCGGGTGCTCACCGTGGTGCGGGTCCGGGTGCTCACCGGGCCTTTCGCCGCCCGTCCGTTGGGCGGACGGGCGCGCCGGAGCACGCTCGGTGGCGCCGGGCGGGGCGTCTTCGGTGATGGCCACGGGTGCGTACCTCCGGCTGTCTCTCCCTCCCCATCAGTACGCGGTTCCCGCCGCAGGTGTTCACCCCGTTGCTGGAACCCACCGTCCCCTTGGGGCAGTCTTTTCCCTCGTGGCGAGTGTTCCGAATCAGGGTGGGCCCAGTGCCCCGCCTGCGCAGATGGTGGTGTGCGGAGACGACGGGCTCGCGTACCGGCTGGCGGCCGAGTTGCGCGGGGTCCACCGCGAGCGGGTCACCCTCGTGGTGCCGCCGACCGAGCGCGCGGCGCGGCCCCCCGTGGTCGGGCGCGCCCGGGCCGCCTCGGCCGCGCTGCTCGACCGGGTGGTCAGCGCCACCGTCGGCCGGGCCGGCGGCAACGGTCCCGCCGCCGCGGCCGGCGCCCCTGCCACCGGCCAACGGGCCGACGGCGAGCGGGTGTTGGAGGCCGCCGACCTCACCGAGGCGGTGCTTGCCGAGGCCGGTGTGGAGCGGGCCGCCGCGCTGGCGCTCGTGTACGACGACGACGAGACCAACATCCGGGCCGCGCTGACCGCCCGCCGGCTCAACCCGCGTCTCAGGCTCGTCCTCAGGCTGTACAACCGGCGGTTGGGCCAGCACATCGAGGAACTCCTCGACCAGGCCGCCGCGTTGGTCTCCGGCGCGGGGGCGACGGGCGGCCCCGAGGCCTCCACCACCGTGCTGTCCGACGCCGACACCGCGGCGCCCGCGCTGGTCGCCACCGCCGTCGCCGGCACCAGCAAGGTCGTACAGACCGACAGCCTGTTGCTGCGGGCCGTGGAACGACTGCCCGCCCGGGACGGACAGATCGCCGATCGCGGGCTGTGCACGCTGGCCCTGCTGTCGGCGACCAGCACGGATCCCGCCGGAACGGACGGCTCCGACGGCAACGGGGATCAGGGGCCCCGGCTGCTGCCGGGCGACGAGGAGGTACGGCAGGCCGCCGGGCGGGCCGCCCTGGTGCTGGAGCAGGTGTCGTCCTTCGGCGGGCCGGAGTCGGCCGCCGCCGGGCGCGGGGTGGGGCGCGTACCGCCGCTCGCCTCCCTGTTCTCACGGCGGCTGCGGTGGTCGCTGGCCGGGCTCGTGGGCTGTGTGGTCGCGCTCGCCGTCGCGCTGTGGGTGGTCACCGGCATCCATCCGCTGGGGGCGTTCTATCTGACGCTGCTGGACCTGTTCGCGATCGACAACCCCGCCATCGGGGCGCCCCTGGGGCGGCAGATCCTCCAACTCCTTTCCGGACTGGTCGGGTTGCTGTTGCTGCCGGTGCTGCTGGCGGCCGTGCTCGAAGCCCTCGGCACCTTCCGGACCGCCTCCGGGCTGCGCAAGCCGCCCCGCGGTCTGGGCGGGCACGTGGTGCTGCTCGGACTCGGGAAGATCGGCACCCGGGTGCTGACCCGGCTGCGGGAACTGCACATTCCCGTGGTGTGCGTGGAGTCCGAGCCGGAGGCGCGGGGCCTTGCGACCGCGCGGCGGCTACGGGTTCCGGTGGTGCTCGGGGACGTGACGCAGGAGGGGGTGCTGGAGGCCGCGAAGATCCATCGGGCGCATGCGCTGCTCGCGGTGACCAGCGCGGACACGACGAATCTGGAGGCCGCGCTGTACGCACGGTCCGTGCGGCCGGATCTGCGGGTGGTGCTGCGGCTGTACGACGACGACTTCGCGACCGCGGTGTACCGGACGCTGCGGGCCGCCCATCCGCATGCCTCGACGCGGAGCCGGAGCGTGTCGTACCTGGCCGCACCGGCGTTCGCGGGGGCGATGCTGGGGCGGCAGGTGCTGGGAGCGATACCGGTGGAGCGGCGGGTGCTGCTGTTCGCCGCGGTCGAGGTGGACGGGCATCCGGAGCTGGAGGGGCGGACCGTGGCGGAGGCGTTTCGGGCGGGGGCGTGGCGGGTGCTGGCGTTGGAGGGGCGGGGGGATGTGGCTCCTGGGCACGTGCTGGCGAAGGGGGACCGGGTTGTGGTTGCCGCTACCCGGCGGGGCCTGGCCGAGCTGGGCTGACCCACCCAGGGGGCTCCGCCCCCTGGCCCCCCGCCCTTCGCCCACCCACCCACCCGACTCGGTCGGCTGAAAACCCACACCGACGCAACCCCTGTGGGCGGGATGGCTCGCGCGGACGGGCGGGACCCCCTCGGCCGAGAGCCACACCGGCCCGACTCGCGAGGACCGGAAAGCTCCCCCGGGTGAGCGGGCGGGGAGTGGGTGGAAAGACCCTGCCGCCCGAAAACCACACCGGCCCGACTCGCGAGGACTGAAAAGCTCCCCGGGTGGGCGAGGGGGCGGGTGGGAAGACCCGGACGACCGAACCCCACACCGGCCCGACTCACGACGACCGGAAAGCCCCCCAGGTGGGCGAGGGAGTGGGTGGAAAGACCCTGCCGCCCGAAAACCACACCGGCCCGACTCGCAACGACCGGAAAGCTCCCCCGGGTGAGCGGGCGGGGAGACTCCCTCGGCCGAGAGCCACACCGGCCCGGCCGGGATGGGTGATTGAGCTTCCTTCGGCTGGGTGGGGAAGCTCCCCCGGAGTGTGAGGGGAAAGCTTCCCCGCACGGCGCGGGCGGGTGGGGACTCCGGTTGGGGGAGGGGGTTCGGCCTACTCCTCGGGCATGTGGCTGCCCGCGAACTCCATCTCCCTTCTCAGCTGCTTGATGCGCTCGTCCACCACCAGTGAGCCGTGGCCCGCGTCGTACCGGTACACCTCGTGCACCGCGCCCCGGGCCTCCAGGCGCTTGACGTAGTTGTCGATCTGGCGGATCGGGCAGCGCGGGTCGTTGACGCCCGCCGAGATGTAGACGGGCGCCTCGACCCGGTCGACATAGCTCAGCGGGGACGACGCCTCGAAGCGCTCGGGGACCTCCTCCGGCGTACCGCCCAGCAGCGTGCGGTCCATGGCCTTCAGGGACTCCATCTCGTCGTGGTACGCGGTGACGTAGTCCGCGACCGGCACGACCGCGACGCCCACCGTCCACGCCTCGGGCTGGGTGCCGAGGCCGAGCAGGGTGAGGTAGCCGCCCCAGGAGCCACCGGTGAGGACCAGCCGGGCGGGGTCGGCGAGGCCGGAGGAGACCGCCCAGTCGCGGACCGCGGCGACGTCCTCCAGCTCGATGAGGCCCACCCTGTGCTTCAGGGCGTCCGTCCAGGCGCGGCCGTACCCGGTGGAGCCGCGGTAGTTGATGCGGATCACCGCGTAGCCGCGGTCCACCCAGGCGGCCGGGCCCGCGGCGAAGGAGTCGCTGTCGTGCCAGGTCGGGCCGCCGTGCAGGTCGAAGACCGTGGGGAGCGGGCCCGTACTGCCCGCCGGCTTCTGGATCAGGGCGTGGATGCGGCCGCCGGGGCCGTCCACCCACACGTCCTCCACCGGCACCGACGGCGGGCACTTCATGCCCGGCGGGTCCAGGACCACCCCGCCGGACGTCGAGCGGACGGCCGGCGGCTCGGCGGCCGACGACCACAGGTACTCCACGCTGCCGTCGGGGCGAGCCGTCGCCCCGGAGACCGTACCGGGCGGGGTGGGGATGCGGCTCAGCCCGCCGGTCCCCAGGTCGTGGCGGAGCAGCTCGCTGCGGGCCTCGAAGCTGTGGACGACGAGCAGGGCGCTGCCGTCCGGATACCACTCGGCGCTGACGTCACCGGGCAGGTCGAGGTCCAGGTCCGTCTCCTCGCCCGTCACCACGTCCCACACCATGGGCTCCCAGCGGCCGCGGCGCTGGTGGCCGATGAGCAGCCGGGAGTCGCCTTCCACGGGTGCGAAGCCGAGGACCTCCAGGCCGAGCTCCTCCGTGCCGCCCTTGGTGTCGTCCAGGTCGGCGACCGTCGTACCGTCCGGGCGCAGGACGCGCAGGGCCGCGTGCATCGCGTCGCCGTGCTCGGTGTGCTCGATCGCGATCAGCGAGCCGTCGTGAGAGAGGTCGCCGACGCCGGCCGACTCACGGTGCCGGTAGATCACGACCGGGTCCTCGCCCGTGCGCGCGAGATGGATCGTGGTGCCCTCCTCGTCCGTCGAGCGGCCGACCACCGCCGTACGACCGTCGCGGGCCAGGCCCAGACCGGCCGGGTAGGCGGGCTCCAGGCCGGGAACGGCCGCCTCGTCCGGGCCGCCCGTGAAGGGCTGGCGGCGCCAGACGCCGAACTCGTCGCCGTCCTTGTCGTCGAACCACCAGATCCACGCGCCGTCCGGGGAGAGAATCCCGTCCGTCGTGCCGTTGGGCCGGTTCGTCGCCTGCCGCTGCTCGCCCGTCACCCGGTCCCAGGCGTACAGCTCGTACGTCCCCGTCGCGTTCGACACGAACAGCGAACGGTCCGGCGCGTCCTCCGCCCAGTCGGGCAGCGAGACCCGCGGCGCCCTGAAGCGCTTCTCCCAGTCAGGCATCTGCGGCATGTCCGACGTCCTGCTCTCACTTTCGGCCCCAGTCATGCGCCCATAGTGCCTGGCCGTGCCGACAATGCGCTGGCGGGTCCACCCAGCCTGTGGATAACTTCTGGATCATGAGCACCAAGTCCGCACACACGTCCGCTCCGAGCACCCCGGACGCGCCCCGGTCCGCCCCCGACGGCTGGCGCGAGGACAACCGCGCCATGTGGGACGAAAGGGTCCCCGTGCACGTTTCGAGCGAGTACTACGACCTCGACGGCTTCCGTGCCCGCCGGGACGTCCTGCGGGACTTCGAGACCGCCGAGGTCGGCGACGTCACCGGCAGGTCGCTGCTGCACCTGCAGTGCCACATCGGTCTCGACACCCTCTCCTGGGCGCACCGCGGCGCGGCCCGGGTGGTCGGCCTCGACTTCTCGGCGCCGGCCGTCGAGGCGGCCCGCGGCCTCGCGGCCGACCTCGGGTACGGCCCGGACCGGGCGGCCTTCGTGACCAGTGACGTGTACGACGCGGCCGACGTCGTACCCGAGCCCGCGTACGACATCGTCTACACGGGGCTCGGTGCACTGTGCTGGCTGCCGGACATCCGGCGCTGGGCCGAGACCGCGGCCTCCTTCGTCGCACCGGGCGGCTTCCTCTACCTCGCCGAGTTCCACCCGATCACCGACACGCTGGACGACGAGACGGGCTCGCGGCTCGTGCGCGACTACTTCTCGCGCGACGCCCAGGTGTGGGACGAACCCGGGACCTACGCCGACCAGGGCGCCGAGACCGTCCACAACCGCAGCGTCGAGTGGCAGCACCCCCTCGGCGACGTCGTCTCCGCACTCGCCGCGGCCGGCCTGCGCCTGGACTTCCTGCACGAGCACGACGTCTCGGTCTTCCAGCGCTTCGAGAACTTCGAGGTGCGCGACGGCTACCACCGCTTCCCGGCGGGCCACCCGCGCATCCCGCTCATGTATTCGCTGAAGGCCACGCGCATTCGCTGAAGGCCAGGCGCATTCGCTGAAAGCCACGCGCTTTCGCCGATGGCCACGCGACCCGCCCGACGGCCCGGGAACCGGACCCCGCAAAAAGTCCGGTTCCGGACCGCCGTACCGTGGGGGCGTGTACCGGTTTCTGCTGACACCCCGCTGGTGGGGCATCAACGTCTTCGTGCTGCTCGCCATCCCGTTCTGCATCTTCATGGGGTCGTGGCAGCTGAGCCGGTTCGAGGGGCGGGTGCAGGACCACCGCGCCGCGACCGAGCAGGCCGCCTCCGACAAGCACGAGGCGGCACGGCCCCTCGCGAGGATGCTGCCCGTCGACAAGAACACGTCGGGACGGCGGGTCTCCGCGAACGGCCGGTACGGCAAGCAGCTCCTCGTGCCCGGCCGGGAGCTGGACGGCAAACACGGCTTCTACGTGCTGACGCTGCTGCGCACCGACTCCGGCAAGGCCCTGCCCGTGGTGCGGGGCTGGCTGCCGGGCACGGCGGATGCGGCGAAGGCGCCCGCCCCGCCGGCCGGTGAGGTCAGCGTCACCGGTGCGCTGCAGGCCTCCGAGACCCCGGGGGACGACGGGGTCAGCAGCGAGGGCGGGCTGCCTGCCGGGCAGACGGCGGCGATCAGCTCGGCCTCGCTCGTCAACCTGGTGCCGTACCGGCTGTACGACGCCTGGGTGACGCTCGACAGGGCCGACGCGGGGATGAAAGCGGTGCCCGCGACCGCGCCGAACGGCACCGGTCTCGACCTGAAGGCGTTCCAGAACCTCGGCTACACCGGGGAGTGGTTCGTCTTCGCGGGCTTCGTGGTCTTCATGTGGTTCCGGCTGCTGCGCCGCGAGGCGGAGTTCCAGCGGGACGCGGCACTCGGGCTGGTGCCGGAGCAGGAGCAGGAGCAGGAGCAGGAGCAGGAGAACGCCTCCTCCGCCCCGACCGCCGTCTGACGCCGTCCGCCCCCTGACACCGTCCGACGCCGTCCGACGGTCACTGCGCGGTCGGCGCGCCCGCCGCCGCAGGGCTACGCCTGCGCCAGTACCCCGGTGCAGTACACCGTCCCGCCAGTACCCCGTCGCAGGGCTACGCCCCCGCCAGCACCCCGGTGTAGTACACCGTCCCCGCGCACGCGTTCGACACGGTGGCCGACACCGTGGGCCCCGTCTTGGCGGTGTGGGTGACCAGGACGCTGCCGTCGGCCGTACCGCCGTCCTCGGTGACGAGCTGAGGCGTGGTGCCCGTCGTGGTGCTGCCGGGGTCCGTTCCCCCGACGGCACCGGCGTCCTGGCTGGGCGTCGGGTCCGGCGACGGGCCGCCGCTGTCCGAGCCGCCGGTGGTGGTGGTGTCACCGCCGGTGGTGGGGCAGGTCTCGGAGGGGACGAAGGCGAACTTCTCCTCGTAGGCCGCACCCGGCTGCAGGAGCAGCGACGCGACCTCCAGGGAGGGATCGGGCAGGCCGGCCGCCGCGTCCCCGGCCGCGTGCCGCGCACTGCCGATCTTGGCCGGGTCGGCAGCGCCCTGTGCGGCGACCGCCACGGTGCCCGGGCCGCCGACGGTACAGCTGGCGGAGGACGTGTTGGTGACGCGGAAGGTGCCGTAGACGACACCCGCGGAGTCGGGGGCGTCGACGCTCTGCGTGGCGGAGCCCAGCTGGGACGCCGTGCACAGCGGGGCGTTCGCGGCCGCGGTGGCGGACGATTCGGCGCCGCCGGAGGAGCTGCCGCTCGTGCCGCCGGGCTTGGCCGGCGGGCTGCTCCTGCTGTTGTTCCTGCCGGGCCCCGGAGTCCTGCCGGAGGAGCCGCCGGCGGTGCCGGAGCCGCCGTCCGGGCTTTTGCCCTGGCCGGTCCCGCCCTGCGCCTGGGTCGACTGTCCGGCCATGGCGGTGTTGGGGTCGGTGCCGCCGGAGTCGGAGACGTGGATGAGGGCGGGGATCGCCGTGCCGATGAACAGGGCCGCGGCCACCATGCCGACGGCGGCCTGGCGCTTGCGGGCGCGCCGCGCCGGCACGGCCCTGCGCAGATGGTCCAGGGTGCCGGTGCGCGGTTCGATGTCGTCGACGGCGGAGTGCAGCATCCGGCGCAGGGCCGACTCGTCCGTGCCGAGCCCGTCGAGGCCGTCGATTCCGTCGAGCCCGTCGATTCCGTCGAGGCCCGGGCCGGGCCCCTCGGGGCCCTTGTCGTCGGGGCCGTGGTTCACAGTTCCGTTCCCAGCGTGCGATTGCGTGTGCTCTTGTTCGTGGCGCTTCGGCGGTTCGTGCCGGACCTCGGGCTCCTGGCCGTCATGGGACTGGGGTTCACGGGAAGCGCCCCCTTCGGTGTGCTCGCTCATGACGGTGCCTCCATGGCCACCCGCAGCGCCGCGATGCCCCGCGAGCCGTACGCCTTCACCGAGCCGAGCGAGATCCCGAGCGTCTCGGCGACCTGCGCCTCGGTCATGTCCGCGAAGTAGCGCAGCACGAGGACCTCGCGCTGGCGTCGCTGCAGCCCCTTCATCGCCTTGATGAGGTCGCGCCGCTCCAGCTGGTCGTAGGCACCCTCCTCCGCGCTCGCCATGTCGGGCATCGGCTTGGAGAGCAGCTTGAGGCCGAGGATGCGCCGGCGCAGGGCGGAGCGGGAGAGGTTGACGACCGTCTGCCGCAGGTAGGCGAGGGTCTTCTCGGGGTCGCGGACGCGTTTGCGGGCCGAGTGGACGCGGATGAAGGCCTCCTGGACGACGTCCTCGCAGGAGGCGGTGTCGTCGAGGAGGAGCGCGGCGAGACCGAGCAGCGAGCGGTAGTGCGCCCGGTAGGTCTCGGTGAGGTGGTCGACGGTGGTGCCCACGACCGCGGCGTCCGTGGTGTCCGCGGTGGCCGTGGTGTCGTCGGAGCCGTCACGCTGGCTGGGTATGCGGGCGGGCCGCGCTGCAGGCATGGGCGCGATCACCGGCATGCCGCCGGGAGTGCGCGGCCGGAGCGCCGCGCGGGGCGGCCGGAGCGCCGCGGTGCCGCTGACCGCACTGAGTTCGAGAACCTCTGCCACGCCAGTTGGACACGTCTCCCCCCGTCAGGGTTGTACGTGCCGGGCGTCACATGTGCGACAACCGACGGTGCCTCAAGAGCCGTCATGCGTCCCGCTCTTCCCCTATGTCCTGTTTGAACGGGCGTCCGCACGCCCCGATCACAGCGCCCCCACGCCAGGATCCTCACGTCTCACGCCCCGCAAGGGTGACCGCAAAGACGCTCCCCGCCCTCCGCGTGGTTGCGGAGGACGGGGAGGAAAATCCTCTGTCGCCGGGGAGCCCAGTTCAAGTGGTACGGACCATGCTCCCGGCCACATTTCTTACATGGATCCTACAAACGTCTTACGCACGGGCAACAGCCCCTCCCGAGATCTCCGCGGCCACCAGCTCGGCGATCTGCGCGGTGTTGAGTGCGGCGCCCTTGCGCAGGTTGTCGCCGCACACGAACAGTTCGAGGGCGGTCGGGTCGTCCAGCGCCCGCCGCAGCCGTCCGACCCAGGTCGGATCGGTGCCCACCACGTCGGCGGGGGTGGGGAACTCACCGGCGGCGGGGTCGTCGAAGAGCACGACCCCGGGCGCGGTGGCGAGGATCTCGCGGGCGCCGTCGACGGTCACCTCGCCCTGGAAGCGGGCGTGGACGGTCAGCGAGTGCGTGGTGATCACCGGCACCCGTACACAGGTCACGGCGACCGGCAGGGTGGGCAGTCCGAGGATCTTGCGGGACTCGTCCCGTACCTTCATCTCCTCCGACGACCAGCCGTCCTCCCGGAGCGATCCGGCCCACGGGACGACGTTCAGCGCGACCGGCTCCGGGAAGGGCCCGGTGTCGTCCCCGACGGCGCGCCGTACGTCACCGGGCTTGGTGCCCAGCTCGGTCCCGGCGACCAGGGACATCTGGGCCCGGAGCGTGTCGACGCCCGACCGGCCCGCCCCGCTCACCGCCTGGTACGAGGACACCACCAGCTCGCGCAGCCCGAACTCGGCGTGCAGCGCACCCAGGGCGACGATCATCGACAGGGTGGTGCAATTGGGGTTGGCGACGATCCCGCGCGGCCTCAGGCGCACCGCGTGCGGGTTGACCTCTGGCACGACGAGCGGCACGTCCGGGTCCATCCGGAAGGCACCGGAGTTGTCGACGACGACCGCGCCGCGGGCGGCGGCGATCGGCGCCCACTGGGCGGAGACCTCGTCGGGCACGTCGAACATCGCGATGTCGACCCCGTCGAAGGCCTCCTCGGTCAGGGCCACGACCTCGACCTCCTCGCCGCGCACGGCCAGCTTGCGGCCGGCCGAGCGTGGCGAGGCGATCAGACGGATCTCGCCCCAGATGTCCGCACGCTGGGACAGGATCTGGAGCATGACCGCGCCGACGGCTCCGGTCGCTCCCACGACCGCGAGCGTCGGCTTCCCGGTCGGCGCCATTACCGGCCCGTGCCTCCGTAGACGACGGCCTCGTCGGTGTCGGAGTCGAGTCCGAAGGCGGTGTGCACGGCGCGCACGGCCTCCGGCACGTCGTCGGCACGGGTGACGACCGAGATGCGGATCTCGGAGGTGGAGATCAGCTCGATGTTCACGCCCGCGTCGCTCAGCGCCTCGAAGAAGGAGGCGGTGACGCCCGGGTTCGTCTTCATGCCGGCGCCGACGAGCGAGATCTTGCCGATCTGGTCGTCGTAGCGCAGCGAGTCGAAGCCGATGCCGGAGCGGTTCTTCTCCAGCGCGTCGATGGCCTTGCGGCCCTCGGTCTTCGGCAGCGTGAAGGAGATGTCCGTCAGGCCCGTGGCGGCGGCGGACACGTTCTGCACGACCATGTCGATGTTGATCTCGGCATCGGCGATGGTCCGGAAGATCGCGGCCGCCTCACCCGGCTTGTCCGGCACGCCGACGACCGTGATCTTGGCCTCGGAGGTGTCGTGCGCGACACCGGAGATGATGGCCTGTTCCACCTTCTTGTCCCCAATCGGCTCACTGCTGACCCACGTGCCCTGCAGTCCGCTGAAGCTGGAGCGGACGTGGATCGGGATGTTGTAGCGGCGGGCGTACTCCACACAGCGGTGGAGCAGCACCTTGGAGCCGGAGGCCGCGAGCTCCAGCATGTCCTCGAAGGAGATCCAGTCGATCTTCTTCGCCTTCTTCACCACGCGCGGGTCGGCGGTGAACACGCCGTCGACGTCGGTGTAGATCTCGCAGACCTCGGCGTCGAGCGCGGCGGCGAGCGCCACGGCCGTGGTGTCGGATCCACCGCGACCGAGGGTGGTGATGTCCTTCTTGTCGGCGCTGACGCCCTGGAAACCGGCGACGATCGCGATGTTGCCCCTGTCCAGGGACTCCCGGATCCGGCCCGGCGTGACATCGATGATCCGGGCTTTGTTGTGGACCGAGTCGGTGATGACGCCTGCCTGGCTGCCGGTGAACGACTGCGCCTCGTGGCCCAGGTTTTTGATCGCCATGGCCAGCAGAGCCATGGAGATACGCTCTCCGGCGGTCAGCAGCATGTCGAATTCCCGGCCTGCAGGCATCGGAGAAACCTGCTCGGCGAGATCGATCAGCTCGTCCGTCGTGTCGCCCATCGCAGAAACGACGACAACCACCTGGTTGCCGTTCTTCTTCGCTTCCACGATCCGCTTGGCGACGCGCTTGATGCCCTCGGCATCGGCTACGGAGGAGCCTCCGTACTTCTGCACGACAAGGCCCACGTGCGCTCCTCGCTCGGTTCGTTTGTGTCGGCTCAGTCTAACGAGAGCCCAAATTCGACCACCGTGCTCCCGCATGGTGAGACGTCGGTTGCTCTCTTGCCACAACCTGCCCCGCGCTTCACAAGCCACGCGGAAAGTGCCCCGGCTCACAGAAACCGGCTCACAGAAACCACAGTGAATTAAATTTCAAGCACGAGCGGGCGCGGCACGTCCCGCTCGTCGTGCGGCGCCGTACGCATCGCGTCCTCGGCCGGCCGTCCCGTCCACAGGCTGTGGACGATCCGGGGACGGCTCGGCGGGCGGACCCGGGCCCTACACCCCCGGGTGCATCCCCAGCGGCTCGCCGATCTCCTCGGCCATGACCTTGCCCGCCTCGAACTCCAGGGTCTCGTCGCCCATGCTCTGGTCGGTGTCGAGGCCGTCCAGCTCCTCCAGGGGCTGGTTCAGGCGGACGTGGGCGACCAGGGACTGCAGGGCACGCAGGGTGGCGGAGGCGGTGCCGCCCCAGTTGGAGAAGTAGGAGAACTGCCACCACCACAGGGCCTCCGTGGTGCGGCCGGACCGGTAGTGGGCCATGCCGTGGCGCAGGTCGGTGATGACGTCGGCGAGGTCGTCGGAGATACGGGCCGGGACGGGAGCCTTGCGGGGCTCGTAGGGGTCGAAGACCTCGGAGTAGATGTCGATCGGGTCGAGCAGACGGGCCAGGTTCTCGCGGAGTTCGTCCACGTCCGGCTCGGGGCCCAGGTCGGGCTCGTACCGCTCGTCGGGGACGATGTCCTCGTGGGCGCCCAGGCGGCCGCCGGCCAGCAGGAGCTGGGAGACCTCCAGGAGGAGGAAGGGAACGGCCGAGTCGGGCTCGTCGCCCTTCGCCACCTCCGTGACGGCCACCAGGAAGCTCTCGATCTGGTCCGCGATCTGGACCGCGAAGTCGTCCGGGTTCTGCGACGTGGCGTGCAGCGTGGCGTCAGACATCTAGGAGTCGTCTCCCCTCGAAGGCGCGGCCGAGCGTGACCTCGTCCGCGTATTCCAGGTCGCCACCCACCGGGAGGCCGCTGGCCAGGCGGGTGACCTTCAGGCCCATGGGTTTGATCATGCGGGCGAGGTACGTGGCCGTCGCCTCGCCTTCCAGATTCGGGTCCGTGGCCAGGATCAACTCCGTGACCGTCCCGTCGGCCAACCGCGCGAGAAGTTCTCGTATACGCAGGTCGTCGGGGCCGACGCCCTCGATCGGGCTGATCGCGCCGCCGAGCACGTGGTAACAGCCGCGGAACTCGCGGGTGCGCTCGATGGCGACGACGTCCTTGGGCTCCTCCACCACACAGATCACCGCGGGATCGCGGCGCGGGTCGCGGCAGATGGCGCACAGCTCCTCCTGCGCGACGTTGCCGCAGGTCGCACAGAAGCGGACCCTCGCCTTGACCTCGAGGAGAGCCTGGGCGAGCCGCTTCACGTCCGTCGGCTCCGCCTGCAGGATGTGGAAGGCGATCCGCTGCGCGCTCTTGGGACCGACGCCGGGCAGCCGCCCCAACTCGTCGATGAGGTCCTGGACCACGCCTTCGTACAACGGACTGCCCTTCCTGGAGTCTTTCGGTACGTACGGTAGTTGGCCGCGGCCCGTCTTAGAAGGGCAGGCCGGGGATACCGCTTCCGCCGCCCAGACCCTGGGCCAGCGGGCCCAGCTTCTGCTGCTGGAGGGTCTGCGCGTTCTCGTTGGCCGCCTGGACCGCCGCGACGATCAGGTCGGCGAGGGTCTCGGTGTCCTCCGGGTCGACCGCCTTCGGGTCGATCTTCAGGCCACGCAGCTCGCCGGAGCCGGTGACGGTGGCCCTCACCAGGCCGCCGCCCGCCTGCCCGTCGACCTCCGTGTTCGCCAGTTCCTCCTGCGCCCGCTGCAGGTCCTGCTGCATCTTCTGGGCCTGCTGGAGCAACTGCTGCATGTTGGGCTGGCCACCACCGGGGATCACGATCAGCTCCTGGTTCCTCGTCTGCTCCGCCGTCTTCCGTTGTGCACGAGCCTACGTGGTCTACGCGACCATCGCCCCGCCACTCTTTCGAGTGAGAACAGTGGCAGGCCTATACCTGATCAAGGCCCTCTTCCGGGCGGAAAAGACGGGAAAGCTACGTCCGAGCCACCCATTGGGCGGTAGGAAGGGTGCCGCGCGTCGACATGCAATGTCACGCAATGTGACCGGCCGCCATCAGTGCCGTGTTCAGTGCCGTGTTCGGTGTCGTGTTCAGTAGGGAGTGCCGGGTGGGTCAGCCGGAGATGCAGCCCGAGGGGCCGCCTCAGGACGGGCGGGGCGAGGGTGCGGCCGGGCTGCGGCCGGGCGATCTGACCGGGCGGGAGTTTCCGCTCGGGGACTGGGCGGAGCCCGCCGAGCGGCTCGACGAGCTGTACCGCTGGGTGGAGGAGGGGGCACTGCGGACGGCGTCCTGGTATCTCGCGGACCGGGTGTGGAAGCGGCGGGGCGCGTGGGCGCTGCGGGCCGGGGCGGCGGTGGGTGCGGTCTGCGGGGCCACGCTGCCGCTGCTGGATCTGACCGGGGTGGTCGGCGGAGTCGCACCCTGGGGATATCTGGCGCTGATGCTCTCGGTGGCGTGCGTCGGCGTCGACCGGTTCTTCGGCGTCACCTCAGGATGGATAAGGGACGTGGCCACCGCGCAGGCCGTGCAGCGGCGGCTGCAGGCGCTGCAGTTCGACTGGGCGTCGGAGAGCGTGCGCGAGGTCCTGGGACCGGCGGAGGGGACGGCGAGCGAGGCCGCGGAGCGGTGCCTGACGGTGTTGCGGCGCTTCTCGGAGGACGTGCTGGAGCTGGTGCGTACCGAGACGGCCGACTGGATGGTGGAGTTCCGCACGGGGCCGGCGCCGCTCGGCATTCAGGCGGCGGTGGCTACGGGCGTCCGCACGGAGTCCGCCGCCCCGGTGGGAAGGTTTCCCCTCCCCCCGGCGAACGGCACCCGTCCGAACATGCCGAGACAACGCCCCCCGGAGCCACGCTAGGCAACAGGCCGGGGGTGTCCCTCACCCACGCTTGCAGGGCGCCGTGCGCCCGCCCTCCCCCACTCTCGGCTTCGCTCGAGCGGGGGGACCCCCATCGCCCCAGCGGCACGACTGCCCACAACTGGGCACGACGCCCCGGCAGCCAGCGGGACTGCAACCCCCCAGGGGCGCGGGGAACTGCGCGACCGGCCACCACGGCCCCGCAGACAAAGGACGACCCCACAACTGGGCACGACGCCCCGGCAGCCAGCGGGACTGCAACCCCCCAGGGGCGCGGGGAACTGCGCGACCGGCCACCACGGCCCCGCGGGCGGCGGACGGCGGACCGGCGCAGACGAGTAGCCGTCGGCTCGCGCACAGTCGAGTAGCCGTCGGCTACGCGCACAGTTTCATGCCCTCCGGGGTCCAGCACGGCACATGCCCATGGGTGCGGATGATGTCCTGACCACCACCCCGCGCCAGGAACGTCAGGAAGCTGGAGGCCAGGGAGTCCGCGGGAGGCCGGCCGTAGGTGTACGCGTACTCGATCTCCCGGTACGGATAGGTGCTGCGACCGTGTTCGATGGCGTCCACCGAGGGAGCGTCGCCGTCGAGGCCGACGACGCGCAGCCCCTTCGCCCGCGCGGCCAGGTTGAGCTCGCTGTAGCCGACGGCGCCGGGCAGCTGCGCAACCTCGGCCAGCACCTGCCCCGTCGAGTCGAGTTCGCACCGGGTCACCGGCGCCGTCCGATAGTCCTTGTGGACGCAGTCGACGGAGGAGTTCGCCATCTCGCCCCGGCCCAGGACATGCCGCTGGAAGACCTGCCGGGTGCCGGAGTTGGCGTCCCGGCTGACCAGATGCACGGGCAGTGAACGGCCTCCCACCTGACGCCAGTTGGTGATCTCACCCCGGTACAGGCGCCGCACGTCGGCCGTCGAGAGGTTCTTCACGCCCACGTCGTCGTTCACGACGAGCGCGAAGACCGACAACGCGACCCGGTTCTCCCGGAGTTCGGGCATGTCCGTCGGCTTGGGACCGTCGGAGAGGGCCACGAGCGGCGGCGAGCCCTCCTCCTTCGCCTGGGCCCCGCTCGCGGCCAGCTCCCGTATCCCCGCGGTCGATCCGTGCGCGTCCACCGTGACGGACGAGCCCGCGCAGTCCTCCTCGTACTTCTTCGCGACCTCCTGCATCACCGGCTCGAACGCGGTGGATCCCGTGACCGTCAGCCGGCCCTTCGCGCAGCCGATCGGGGGCGGTGTGTCGTCGCGGGCCACGACGATCGCCGCCAGGGTCACCACGCACAGCGTCAGCATGATGGTGATGAGCCGGGACGCGCGGCTGAACAGCGGCGGCTTGTCGTCGGGCGTGGCGCTGCGGTTGGGGTGGACCTCGCCCTCCTTGATCCCGCCGACGATCCGGATGTCCCGGCCGACGTCCCCGCCGGACAGCAGCACGAGCAGCTTGAAGTGGTCCCCCTTGTTCAGCGGGACGCGCGGGATGTGCAGGGTGTTGCCTTCGTAGCCGAAGCCGCGCTCGGCGGTGAAGTGGTCCATCAGGTGGCCGGTGTCGGTCGGCTGGGTGACCGAGACACCGCGGACGGTACGGTCTGTGAACACCGCGGTCAGGCCGTGGGTTCCGGGGCTGGTGTAGTCGTCGCGGTCGATGCCGAGCGAGCCGTCGTTCTCGATGCGCAGCAGGACGAGTGTCGCGTCGCTCATGTCCGGCGCGCCGTCGAAGTCGAAGAGCAGCAGGCCGAACCGGCGGTTGGCCCGGCCCGAACGGACTTCGTCGCCTATGGGGTTGTCCATCTGCACGCGGTAGCCCACCCGCCTGCGGCGCGGCACCCGGCGCTCGTACCAGACCATGCCCGCGGACGCGGCGATGCCCAGCACCGCCGTGCCGACGGCGACGATGTTCTCCGCGCTCAGCCACTCCATGGGGTGCCCCCGCCACTGCCCGGAGTCGGATGGTGCGGTCACGGTACGTGCGAAGAAGGGGACGAACCGGACGCGTCCACCGAAGTTCGCCCAACGTTCAACTGCCCCGGCAGGAACGCGCGTTCATCTCATTGCTTGGTGTACGTCAGGCTCTCCCCGCCACTCTTCTTCGCACGCTTCAGAGTCCCGTCCGGCTGCAGCGTGATCTCGGTGGCCTCGCCCGGGGAGCAGGACGAGGCCGGCTCGCCGGAGGAGACCGTGGACGGCCCGATCTCCAACGGGCCTCTGCCGCCCGGCTGTTCGCTGAGCTTCGCCTCGAAGACGCAGTGGTACGTGCCGCCGCCGTCGGTGGGGCCGTCCGCGACGAGCGTGAGGACGGTGTCGCCGACCTTGCCCTGCTGGATGGTCAGTCGGCGGGTGTTGGACCCGTTGGAGTTGTCGATCGTGGTCTGCCAGGTGCCGAGGTAGGCGTCCGGGACCGCCCCGTCCGCGGGCGCGGAGGAGGAGGAGGAGGTCGGGGCGGGCGGCTGGGAGGTGCCGTCCGGCGCGGTCGCGCTGCTGGTCGGCTTGGGGCTGACCGTCCCGCCGGCCGTGCCCTGGCCGCCCCGCTTCATCAGTGCGTACACCGACCCGCCCGCGCCCAGCGCCACGACCAGCGCGATCACGACGAGCAGCGCGGTCGACCGTCCGTTCCTGCGCTCCGGATCCTGCGGAGCGCCGACCGGCGGCGGACCGTAGGGCGGGGTGGAGCCGAGCCCGCCGCCGTAGGGGTTGTACGACTGCTGCGGATAGCCGTAGGCGGCGGAAGAAGGCTGCGGCTGCTGCGGGTGTTGCTGTGGATGCTGCTGGGGCTGCTGGGGATAGCCGTACGGACCGGGCGTCCCGTACGCACCCGGCCCACCGGGCACGCCGTATCCGGGAGCGGGAGCGGGGGTGGCAGCGGGAGCGCCGGGAGGCGCGGCCGGCGGTGGAGCCTGCCCGGAGACCATGGTCGGGAGATGGTCGACGGGCCCGCCGCCGCTCTCGACCGGCCCCGGCCGCCCCGGATCCGCAGGCGCGGCCGGCGGCACGGGGACGTCGTCGGCGGCAGAAGCATGCTCCGGCGAGCCACCGGGCCCGCCCCCCTGCCGATGAACCCAGGCAGGCATGGGCACACCAGCCCCGTCCCCACCCGCACCTGCGGCCGGGAGGACAGGCCCACCCGCACCCGCACCCGCACCCGCACCCGCACCCGCACCCGCCGGAAACGCACCCGCACCCGCCGACGGCGCATGCGCCCCACCGGGGCCACCCGCACCCGACGACGAAGGCTGCACGGGTGGTGCGGGTGGGAACCCGGATCCGGCCGAAGGCCGGCTGCCCACCCCCGGACCCGCACCCGACGACGAACCCGCACCCCCACCCGGCGCCGAACCCGAGCCCCCACCCGGCGCCGCCCCCGAATCCGCACTGCCTTCCGGATCCTCGGTCTCCAGCAACTGCACCGCATGCCGCCCCAGCTGCGCCACCAGCGCGCCCGGCAGCCACGGATCCCGGGACCGTCCCCCGGCCACCGTGTCCTCCGCCCCCGTCCGCTCCAGGATCCGCTCCAGCGAAGGCCGCGCGGCGGGATCCTTCTTCAGGCACTCCCGCACCAGATCCGCAACGCCCTCCGGCACCCCTTCCAGATCGGGCTCCTCCTGGGCGATCCGGAACATCAGGGCGTGCACCCCGCTGTTGGCGCCCCCGAAGGGCAGGACACCGGTCGAGGCATAGGCGAGCACGGATCCGAGGCAGAAGACGTCGCACGCCGGCGTGATCCGGTCCCCCCGCACCTGCTCCGGCGCCATGAACCCTGGTGATCCCACCAGCGACCCGGTGCGGGTGAGCCCCTCCCCCGCCAGCGTCTCCATCGCCCGCGCGATCCCGAAGTCGATCACCCGCGGCCCGTCGATGGTCACCAGCACGTTCGACGGCTTCAGATCGCGGTGCACGATCCCCGCCGCGTGGATGTCCTTCAGCGCATGCGCGAGCCCGGCCGCAAGAATCCGGACCGAGCGCTCGGGCAGCGCCCCGTGATCGCGCCCGACGACCTGCTGCAGGCTCGGCCCGGCGACGTACCCGGTGGCCACCCAGGGCACTGCCGCCTCGGTGTCCGCGTCCAGCACGGGCGCGGTCCAGTACCCGCCGACCCGCTGCGCGGCCTGCACCTCCTGCCGGAACCGCGCCCGGAACTCCTCCTGCTCGGCCAGCTCCTGGCGGACCAGCTTCACGGCCACGGTGCGGCCCCGGTCCGACCGGGCCAGGTACACGTGCCCCATGCCGCCCGCACCCAGCCGCGCCAGCAGCCGGTACGCGCCAATGCGCTGCGGATCCCCCGGTCCCAGCTTCTCCATCCCCGCGCCGCCTTCCCCCCATAGGTCTGCAACGGACCGAGAATAGTGCGGTCGTGCGGGGAGTCGCGCGGAGCGGGCTCTACGGTTCCGTAACAGCGCCGTCCGGCGGCCCCACCTCGTCCAGGACCGCCGACAGCCGCTCCAGGAGCCGTACGGCCTCGGCGAGGTCGGTCTGCCCCATCGCCTCCGCCAGCCGGTCGGCGAAGGCCGCGTGCCCGGGGCCGATCCGCGCCACGGCCGCCCGCCCCTCCTGCGTGGGCGCGAGGAGCTTCGCCCGGCGGTGGGCCGGGTTCGGCCGGTACTCGGCGAGCCCCCGCCGCACCAGCAGGTCGGCGACGCGCTGCACGCTCTGCCGGGTGATGCCCATGACCCGCGCGATGCCCGCGACCGGCAGCGGCTCGGGCAGCACCGCCCCGAGCACCTGCCACCAGGCGGCGGTGAGCCCGGCGGGCCGGGCCAGCTCCTCGGCCACGGCCAGGAACTGCCCGTTGAGCCGGAAGACCCCGAGCGCACCGCGGCTGAGCAGGTCCTGGCGTTCCCGGCTCACCGGGCGGCCGACTGCTGCAGGACGGTGTAGGCCTGCGCGTCGGAGTCGTGGAAGAGCCGGTACCAGGCGTCCAGCGTCTCTCCCTCGTACACCCCCAGCAGCCGGAAGACCTCCCGGGCGAAGGCGACGGGATCGGTGGGCCCGGCGGTGATCAGGCCGCCGTCGGTCACTGCGTCGGCCTCGACGTAGCGGGCGAGGCCGCCGTAGCCGGTGGCGGACAGGAAGTAGGGGGTCGCACTGGTGTGGGCGCGGTCGTCGAGCAGGCCCTCGCGGGCGAGGCCCGCGGTGGCTCCGCAGATCGCGGCGACGGGTACACCCGCGTCGAGGAAGGCGCGGGCCGCGCGGGCGAAGGGGGCGAGACCCCCGGTCCCCGCCGCGGCAGCGGTCGGTTCCGGGGTCCAGAGTTCGGCGCCCGGAAGGATCAGGAGGGAGCTGTCCTCGGGGCGGAGGTCGGCGAGCGCCAGGTCGGGCTGGATCCGCAGGCCGCCGATGCTCGTGACCGGCTCGCGGTCGGGTCCGACCGTCACCACCCGGTGTCCGGCGCGGGCGAGGTACGCGGTCGTGTACCCCGTCTCCCAGTCGGCGAGGGTGTCGTAGACCGCCAGATGCACGGGCTTGCGCGTCATATCACTCATGACAGCAGGCTGTCACTACGACAGGATGCTGTCAATGAAACGCCGGTCACCCCGACCTCCCCCGTCGACAACCTGTCGCGGAATCCCCCCGTCCAAGGAACAAGACGCCGATGTCGCGTCCGCATCCCGGACATTTACGCTCGCCCGCATGACCCCTCAGCCCAACCCCGACGCCGGCGCCGCAGTGAAGGCCGCGGACCGCGCGCACGTCTTCCACTCCTGGTCCGCCCAGGACCTCATCGACCCGCTCGCCGTCGCCGGCGCCGAGGGGTCCTACTTCTGGGACTACGACGGCAAGCGGTACCTGGACTTCACCAGCGGGCTCGTCTTCACCAACATCGGCTACCAGCACCCCAAGGTCGTCGCCGCGATCCAGGAGCAGGCCGCGAAGATGACGACCTTCGCGCCCGCGTTCGCCGTCGAGGCGCGCTCGGAGGCCGCCCGGCTGATCGCCGAGCGGACCCCCGGCGACCTGGACAAGATCTTCTTCACCAACGGCGGCGCGGACGCCGTCGAGCACGCCCTTCGCATGGCCCGTCTGCACACGGGCCGCCCGAAGGTGCTCTCGGCGTACCGCTCGTACCACGGCGGCACCCAGCAGGCGATCAACGTCACCGGTGACCCGCGCCGCTGGGCCTCCGACAGCGCCGCCGCCGGTGTCGTCCACTTCTGGGCGCCCTTCCTCTACCGCTCCCGCTTCTACTCCGAGACCGAGGAGCAGGAGACCGCGCGGGCCCTGGAGCACCTGGAGACGACGATCGCCTTCGAGGGGCCGGCGACGGTCGCGGCGATCATCCTGGAGACCGTGCCCGGCACCGCCGGGATCATGGTGCCGCCGCCGGGCTATCTGGCCGGGGTCCGCGAGATCTGCGACAAGTACGGCATCGTCTTCGTCCTGGACGAGGTCATGGCCGGGTTCGGGCGGACCGGTGAGTGGTTCGCGGCCGGTCTGTTCGACGTCGTCCCGGACCTGATGACCTTCGCCAAGGGCGTGAACTCGGGGTACGTCCCGCTCGGCGGTGTCGCCATCTCCCAGAAGATCGCCGAGACCTTCGGCAAGCGCCCCTACCCCGGCGGTCTCACCTACTCCGGGCACCCGCTGGCCTGCGCCGCCGCCGTCGCCACGATCAACGTGATGGAGGAGGAGGGCGTCGTCGAGAACGCCAGGCGGCTCGGGGAGAGCGTCGTCGGGCCCGCCCTCGCCGAGCTGGCCGAGCGGCACCCGAGCGTCGGCGAGGTCCGCGGTGTCGGCATGTTCTGGGCGCTGGACCTGGTGAAGAACCGGGAGACCCGGGAGCCGCTGGTGCCGTACAACGCGGCGGGCGAGGCGAACGCCCCCATGGCCGCGTTCGGCGCCGCCGCCAAGCAGCACGGTCTGTGGCCCTTCATCAACATGAACCGGACGCACGTCGTCCCGCCGTGCAACGTGACGGAGGCCGAGCTGAAGGAGGGCCTCGCGGCCCTGGACGCGGCGCTGGGCGTCGCCGACGCGTACACCGCGTAGCCGAACCGCAGCTGCCGCCCCGGCAGTGCGAACGCGTAAGGTGACGTGCTCGTAAGAGATGGCGAGTATGTGCGAGTACGTCACCCGTACGCGTGAGGAGAGGTCCGGACGATGCCCGGCAACGGCACCGTGATGCGCAGCACCCTGCGCCAGCAGATCGCGGATGCGCTGCGTGACGAGGTGCTGGCCGGACGTCTGCAGCCGGGCCGGGCGTTCACGGTCAAGGAGATCGCCGACCAGTACGGCGTCTCGGCCACCCCGGTCCGCGAGGCGCTGGTCGACCTGTCCGCGCAGGGCATCCTGGAGGCCGACCAGCACCGGGGCTTCCGCGTCCCCGAGTACACCCTCGCCGACTACCGGGCCATGATCGAGGCCCGCAGCCTGGTCACCGACGGCATGTTCCAGGCCCTCGCGACCGGCCACAAGGTCTTCGCAGGCGCCGAGGACCCGCGGACCGCGGCGGCCCTGACGACCGTGCGCAGGCGCGGCGAGGAGGCCCAGCGGGCCGCGGCGGCCGGTGACCTCACCGTGCTCATCGGCTACGACCTCCGTTTCTGGCGCGAGCTGAGCGGCCTGTTCGGCAACCCCTACCTCGCCGACTTCCTGCACCGGCTGCGGGTGCAGTCCTGGGTGTGCGCGGTCCAGCACCTGCGCCGCCTGCCCGACGTCCGCGGCCGCCTGTGGTCCGGCCACACCGACCTGGTCGACGCCCTGGCCCGCCGCGAGACGGAGACGGCCCGCGCGATCGTGGCCACCGCCAACGCCCACTCCCTGGCGCTGGTCGAACAGCTGGCGGCGGAATGACCGCCCCGGTCGACCCGTCCGCATCTGGGTATGGGACCTGCACCGGGGAAGCCGAGACCGTGCACAGGGGGAGCTGAGCCCACCCCCCACCGATTACCCTTCCCTGACCACCTGCTGCCGTGCGTGGATCGCGCGCCCGCCGATGCGAGGAGTTCTCTTTTGGCCTGTGACCTGTGGCTGGTACCGCTCGTGGACGTGTTGTGCCACACCCCGGACAACCCGTTCGCAGAGGAACTCGCGCACTACAACAACGCGCTGACCACGGCCGGTCTCCCGCCGGTGCCGGTGTACCAGTACATGCCGGGCCTGTCCGGCGACGTCGCCCCGGTGGCCGGCTTCGACTACGACGCGCTGCACTTCCTGCGCCGCGTCTATCTGCTCCAGGTGTGCGGGCTGCCGGTGACCCCGGTCGACGAACTCGGGGGCGACTACGAGCAGCTGCTGGAGATGTTCGAGTCCACGGCCAAGCAGTCCCACCTGGTCTGGCACTACGACCACGCGGGCGCCTACGTCCCCGTGGACTTCCCGCACCCGCTGGAGAACGAGGACCTCCTCGCCGGCGGCGGCCCCCTCGGCTCCGCGCAGACGCTGCTGCGGGAACTGGAGTACGTGGCCCCGTCGATCGGCATCGATCCGGCCAACCCCCCGGCCGCCCCCGAACCCCCCTCCGCCCCCACGGAGTTGGAGGAGCCGGCCGTCCCGGGCCCCTACGACCCCAGCCCCTTCGCCCGCGAGCGGCACGTATGGCTCGGTCTGCACGCGGCGGCGACGCGGTCCCTGGCGCAGGGGTCGATGATCGTCTTCAGCTGAGGGCGTTGCGCAACAGGAGCGTGTGCACCAGACGGCCGGGGCCGGTGGGGGGATGGCGCCAGCTCAGCGGCCAGGTCTGTCCGCCGAGCGCAGGCACCGGGATGTAGCTGACCCGGTACGGCCCGCTGGTCAGCCTGGTGACGTCGTCCGGCCACGAGTGGTGGGCGGTACTCCCCGGCGCCACGAGGAAGTAGACACAGCACCGCCCGCTGCCGGACTCCACGACGGGCCCGGGACTGCCGCCGGTCATCCGCGAGAGCCGGTCGGCGACGTCCCGCCCGTGATCCCCGTCGAGCCGTACCGCGTCGAATTGGATCCCTGCCTTGCGGAGTTGGATGCCGGTGGCGGGAATCCATTCCAGGGCTGGGTGACTTTCCGTATTCATGCGACCAGTGTCAGTGGCGGCCGCTACCTTCTTCCATAACTCTCCGTCGACCCTTCGAGACGGTCGGGAGTCGATGGGGAGTGTCGATGAACGGTTGAGTTCGGTTGAGTCCGGGGGTGACCGCAATGGCGCGGGCGGAGAACAAGGTGGAGGCGGGCGGCACGGCACATCTCGTCGCTGCCCTGGCGAAGGCACTGCGTGAGCAACAGAAGCTGACACAGGAGGAGTTGGGCAAGCGGATCGGCTACACCGCCTCCGCAATCAGCGCGATGGAGACTTGTGCGCAGCCCGCCAGCGACAAGATGCTGGTGGGGTTGGAGGAGCAGATCGGGGGCGGGCTGGGGGTCTTCGACAAAGCCCGCAAGTTCATCCTGCTCGACAAGTACCCACCGCAGTTCAAGAACTTCGCGTTGATGGAGGCGGAGGCGGTCTCGTTGGCGTCGTATCAGACATTCGTGGTCAACGGTCTGTACCAGACTCCGGAGTACGCGCGAGCACTGATCGGCGGCGGATTCCCCAAGCTGCCCGAGGAGAAAGTGGAAGAACTGGTCGAGGCTCGTATCGCTCGGAGAGCACTCTTCGACCGCACGAACCCAACGCCCATGCTTGAACTGATCCTGGACGAATCGGCGCTACGACGGCCGATCGGAAGCTGGGAGGTGCTGCGGGGACAACTGCGCTCGCTCGCAGAGGACGCCGAACGCGACAACGTCAGCGTCCAAGTGATGTCGATGGAGCGCGGGTTGAAGGGAAACCACGCAGGTACCCGAGGCGACATGGTCCTCGTGGTGACGAAGGAACACCACCACGTGGTCTACCTGGAGACCGAGGACGAGAGCGCACTGGTCAGCGATCCCGTAAAGGTAGCTAACCTCACGCACCGGTATGCAAAGATCCGATCACAGGCTTTGAGCCCGGAAGACTCGCTGAGCCTCATCCGGAAGTTGGCAGGAGACGAGCGGACATGACCAGCACCCTGCAGTGGTTCAAGTCGAGCTACAGCAATGACAGTGGCGGCGAGTGCCTCGAAACCGCCTACACCTGGCGCAAGTCCTCCTACAGCGATGCCAGCGGCGGCAACTGCGTCGAAATAGCCCCCTGCCCCCAAACCATCCACGTCCGGGACTCCAAGACCCCCGACGGTCCCCTTCTCGCCGTCTCCCCCGCGGCCTGGGCCGGCTTCCTCACCCACGCCGCGAAGTAACCCCGTTCCGCTTCGCGTACGACCAGGTGACCGCCGTCAGCAGGGGCGGGACTGCGAGGAGAGGTGCGTACGCGAAGGCCCAGACCACGCGGGGCGTACCGCTCGCCAAGTAGGTGTCGCTGTCCACAGTGAGGGCGACCACCACCTGCCACACCGCGACCAGGATCAGCACGCCCGAGGCCGTCCAGGCGAGCCCGGCCAGCACACGGGGCCTCAGCGGCCGCCACCGCTCAGCGATCAGCAGCAGCGGGAGCAACGCGGCCAGCTCGGCGACGACGGACAGGCCGACGACGTAGGCGATGCCCCAGCCCGGTATGTCGTAGACGTCGCGCAGGACCCTGTCGCTGTAGCCCACGTAGAGGCCGGACGCCATGGCCAGGCGCCACAGGCCGGAGGGCGCCGCGCACCAGGCGATGGCGTGGGCGGCGCGGCGGGCCCAGGCGGGGGCGGGAGGCGGGGCGGCAGTCACTGTGGTCATGCCGTACAGCCTGGCCCGGGGCCCGGTGGCCGCGCGTCGTCCCCGCGGCCGGGCATCCTCCGCCGGACGGCGGAGGATGCCCCTGCTGCGGAAGGAGCGTCTTAGAACACCGGCGTTCCGGCCTGGGTCAGCTTCCAGTTGGTGACCGCGAAGTCGGCCGGGTCGAGGCTCTTCTTCGCCGTCACGTAGTCGATCATCAGCTGGCGGATCTCGTTGGTCGAGCTGTAGGCGATCGGCGCCGCGGCGATGTGCGGGTAGCCCGAGCCGCCGTTGGCCCGGTAGTTGTTGACGGCCACGACGAAGACCTGGTCGTCGGCGACCGGGGCGCCGTTGTAGGTGAGGTTCTTGATCCGGGAGCCCTCGGCCTGCGCGATGTCGATGTCGTAGGAGACACCCGCCGCCGTGTCGTACATGTAGTCCCAGAAGTTGTTGGCGTTGGTGAGGGTCGCGGTGTCGACCTTCGTGCCGGCCGGGACCTGGTGGTAGTACTTCGCCCCGTACTCCAGGTAGTCCTTGAGCTGGGCGCCCGTCAGCTTCTTGCCGTACAGGGTGTTGTCGTAGATGTAGAGCCCGGCGATGTCCTTGATGGTGACGTTGCCCTTGGGGATGTCCGCGGTGCGGCTGAAGGGCGCGGCGACGGAGATCAGCGGGAGCGCGGCGTCCACCGCGGACAGGCCGGTCTTCACCGTGTCCATCTGGACCTTGTGGATGAAGTCCATGATCGGCACGTCCTTCCAGCAGGAGTCGGCCGCCGAGAGGTCCTCGGTGCAGGTGCCGACCGCCGTGTTGACGTACTTCACGACCAGCTGGTGGTCGGCCTCCAGGAGCTTCTTGATCTCCGGGTCCTCGTCCACCGTGTTGGGGTTGAGGGTCTGGGCCGTCTTGCTTGTGACCTTCCACTGGCCGTGGTGCAGTTCGAGCTCGAAGTCGAAGACGCTCAGGCGGTAGCCCCAGCAGTACGGCTCGGAGAGGAGGACCTCCTCGCCGGTCTCCTCGTTCTTCACCGTGTACGAGGGGACCTCGACGTGGGTGTGGCCGACGAGGATCGCGTCGATGCCGGGCACCTGCTCGGCGACGAGGTTCGAGGCGTTCTCGACGTACGGCAGTTCGTCGCCGTAGGAGGAGGAGCCGTCCAGGCCGGAGTGGTCGGTGAGGAAGACGACGTCGCAGCCGAGGGCGCGCAGCCGGGGCACGTACTTCTTGGCCTGCTCGACCAGCCCGGGGAAGACCATCTTCCCGCTGACGTTGTCCTTGTCCCACAGGGCGATACCGGGGTTGGTGAGGCCGAGGATGCCGACCTTGATGTCGGGCGCGCCCGGCACGCAGATCCGCTTCACGGTGTACGGCTGGAAGGCGGGGCGCAGGGTCTTCGCGTCGAGGGCGTTCGCGCCGAGCAGCGGGAAGTGACACTGGCTCTCGAACTTGCGCAGCGTGTCGATGCCGTAGTTGAACTCGTGGTTGCCGAGGGCCGCGGCGTCGTAGCGCATGTGGTTCATGGCGACGGCCATCGGGTGCTTGGGGCCGCGCTTGCCGTCGGTGCCGGTGATCGGGTCGACGCGGGCGAAGTAGTAGGCCAGGGAGGTGCCCTGGATGATGTCGCCGGCGTCGACCAGCAGGACGCGGTGCTCGCCCTTCGCCTCGCGCTGCTGCTTGATGAGGGTGGCCACCCGGGCGACACCGACGGAGTTGCCCGCCTTGTCGGAGTAGGCGGCGTCCTTGTAGTAGTCCCAGTCGAAGACGTGGCTGTGCAGGTCGGTGGTGCCCAGGATGGAGAACGACCAGGTGCGCGGCGCCTTTTCGGGCCGGTGACCGGCGTCCGCGGCCTCGGCCGTGCCGCTGCCGACGGTTCCGGCGGCGGCCACGGCGGCGCCGGTGACGGCCGACTTCTGCAGGAAGGCGCGGCGGTTGAGGGGATGGACGGGCATAAAAGGCTCCCGGAGGCTGGAGTTGGCGCGGGCAAATGGGCGTAGATGCGGCGGCTACCCGCGTAGATCGTGCTCGCGCCCGCCAGCGGCGGAAACCAGGAACAGACCATGTCCAGGTCAAGGATGGGTCAGGAAGAAGCTCATGAGACGCCAGGGTTAACCGGGCGTGTCAGGGACGTCCGATGATCCTGATCTGCGGCGGCCACAGCACGCTGCTCGCCACCAGCAGCGACGGCCCGAGATGGATCGGGCACACATGCAGCGGCGGCCGGTCGTACCGGGCGACCTCGAAGACGGCGGGGTCGGAGCAGTCCGTACCGGCGGGCCGGCCGCCGTCACCGCCGTACGGCCCCCGGCACTGTGCCTCGCGGTGGATGCTCATACCTCGATTGCACCGCGCGCCACACAGGACCGCCCGCCGATCACGCCCCTCAGGGCGCAGCGGCGGGCGGCCGAAGCGGGCGGCGCGAGCTGCGCCCGCGGTCCAGCGGTCTACAGGAACGAGTTGATCTCGATCGTCTCGTCCCGGCCCGGGCCCACGCCGATCGCGGAGATCGGGGCGCCGGACATCTCCTCCAGCGCCTTGACGTAGTTCTGGGCGTTCTTCGGCAGGTCGGAGAAGGACTTCGCCTTGGTGATGTCCTCGGACCAGCCCGGGAGGGTCTCGTAGACCGGCTTCGCGTGGTGGAAGTCGGTCTGCGAGTAGGGCAGCTCCTCGACGCGCTTGCCGTCGATCTCGTACGCCACGCACACCGGGATCTGCTCCCAGCCGGTGAGGACGTCCAGCTTGGTGAGGAAGAAGTCGGTCAGGCCGTTCACGCGGGTCGCGTAGCGGGCGATGACCGCGTCGAACCAGCCGCAGCGGCGGTCACGGCCGGTCGTCACGCCCCGCTCGCCGCCGATGCGGCGCAGCGCCTCGCCGTCCTCGTCGAACAGCTCGGTCGGGAAGGGGCCGGCGCCGACGCGGGTCGTGTACGCCTTGAGGATGCCGATGACCCGGCCGATCTTCGTCGGGCCCACACCGGCGCCCGTGCAGGCACCGCCCGCGGTCGGGTTCGAGGAGGTGACGAAGGGGTACGTGCCGTGGTCGATGTCCAGGAGGGTGCCCTGGCCGCCCTCGAACAGGACGACCTTGTCGTCCTCCAGTGCCTGGTTCAGGACCAGCACGGTGTCGGTGACGTACGGCTTGATCTGCTCGGCGTAGCCCAGCAGCTCCTCGACCACCTGGTCGGCGGCGATCGCGCGCCGGTTGTAGAGCTTGGTGAGGAGCTGGTTCTTGACGTCGAGGGCCGCCTCGACCTTCTGCAGCAGGATCGACTCGTCGTAGAGGTCCTGGACCCGGATGCCGACGCGGTTGATCTTGTCCGCGTAGGTCGGGCCGATGCCGCGGCCGGTCGTACCGATCTTGCGCTTGCCGAGGAAGCGTTCCGTCACCTTGTCGACGGTCACGTTGTACGGCGTGATGATGTGCGCGTTACCGCTGATCAGGAGCTTGGACGTGTCGACGCCACGCGCGTTCAGACCGCTCAGCTCGGAGAGCAGGACCGAGGGGTCGACGACGACACCGTTACCGATGACCGGCGTACAACCGGGCGAGAGGATTCCGGAAGGGAGGAGGTGGAGTGCATACTTCTGGTCGCCGACGACCACCGTGTGGCCGGCATTGTTGCCACCTTGGTATCGCACTACATAGTCCACCGAGCCACCGAGCAGGTCGGTGGCCTTCCCCTTGCCTTCGTCACCCCACTGAGCACCGAGCAGCACAAGTGCGGGCACGCGCGTACACCCCTTCCGGGCGGGGCATGTCCAAGGTCAGGGGCGTGGGCGTAAGGTCACCGCCGCACACCACTGCGACCGTCGTTGGCCGCACAACCGTCGGACCGGATGCCCCGGAATAGACGAAGCCCCTGGCGCAATAGCGCAAGGGGCTCTTGCACAAAGATGCTACCCGAGGAAGCGAGGCAGGACCGAGGTGGCGACCTTCGCGACGTCCGATCAGCTGCTGGTGATCATCGATCCGGCGGCACGACAGACGGACGGCGAGTCCGTACGGATCGCGAAAGACGTGCTCAGCGCGGGTGCGACCACCAAGGTCTGTCTGCCGGAGGGGCCCGAGGAATTTGCCCGGGCGCTCGGCCGGCGAGGGTCCCGGCGCCCGGTCGTGGTCGGCGACGACCGGGCGCTGGTCCGCACGGTGACCCTGCTGCACCGGCACCGGGAGCTGGCCGGATGTGCCCTGTCGGTGGTGCCGGTCGGCACCACGGCCCTGGCGGAGTCCCTCGGCGTGCCTGCGGGTGCGGTGGCGGCGGCGCGGGCCGTGCTGGAGGGGGCCGAGCGGCGCCTGGACCTGCTGGTCGACGACAGCGACGGGGTGGTGCTGAGCGGGCTGGGCATTCCGCCGGCGCCGGTGCGGGCGGCTGCCGCCGCCGAACCGGTGAGCGTCGCCCCGGGGCGGCCGTGGCTGCGCACGACGTACCGCTCCCTGGTCCGCACCCTGGCCCCCCGTCCGACCCGTCTCGCGTCCGTACCGGCCCCGGGGCCCTCCCGGCTGAGGGTGGAGGTCGACGGGACGACGGTGGTCGACCTGGACCAGCCGGTGGAGTCGGTATCGGTGACACCGGGCGCGGCGGGCGTGGCGGAGATCGAGGTGCGGCCGCTGGCGCTGGGCGCGGAGGCGACGCCGCTGCAGGCCTCGGGCCGCAGTGTGACGGTGGCCGGGACGGACTTCCGGTACCGGGCGGACGCCCTGGTTACGGGGCCCGTACGGCGCCGGACCTGGACCGTGCGCGAGGCCGCCTGGGCCCTGACCCTGCCCGTCCATGTGTGACCGCACCGACCCCCTAAAGGTCTGGTGACAAATATTTAACCGCGCCGACCCCTTGAGGGACCGGTTCTTCCTCCACCATCCTGCTCCATCAGGGCGCGGTGCCTCCGCGCGCGGCAGTCAGGAGAGGGGCCACCCGGTGGCAGTGGACGAGGGCGTTGTCCCAGCGGCGCAGACGGACGACGACGGACCGGTTCATCGGCTGAAACCCAACGCCGTGGGGCTGCTGGGCGTGGTGTTCATGGCCGTCGCCACGGCCGCGCCGATCACCGCGATGACCGGCAACGTGCCCTTCATGGTGTCCTCCGGCAACGGCATCGGGGCACCCGCGAGCTATCTCGTGGCAATGGTCGTCCTGGCAATCTTTTCCGTGGGTTTCACGTCGATGGCGAAGCACATCACGTCCACGGGCGCCTTCTACGGCTTCATCTCCTACGGCCTCGGCCGCACCGCGGGCCTCGCCTCGGGGCTGCTGGCGACCTTCGCGTACGTCGTCTTCGAACCGGCGCTGATCGGGATCTTCTCCACCTTCGCCACCAACACCCTCAAGGACCAGACGGGGGTCCACGTCCCCTGGTGGGCGTTCGCGGTCCTGATGCTGGCGATCAATGCGACCGGCACCTGGTTCGGGGTGAGCGTCGCCGAGAAGCTGCTGGTGGCGCTGCTGGCGACGGAGGTGACGGTGCTGGCCGCGATGGCCGTGTCGGTCGCCTTCCACGGCGGCGGGCCGCACGGCTTCACCTTCGCGCCCGTCGACCCCGTCAATGCCTTCAAGGGGACCTCCGCCGGGCTCGGGCTCTTCTTCGCCTTCTGGTCGTGGGTCGGCTTCGAGTCGACGGCCATGTACGGCGAGGAGTCGCGCGACCCGAAGAAGATCATCCCCAAGGCGACGATGATCAGCGTCCTGGGCGTCGGTGTCTTCTACGTCTTCGTCTCCTGGATGGCCATCACCGGCAACGGCGAGGCCGCGGCCGTGAAGGCGGCCTCCTCCCCGAACCCCCTGGCCCTGTTCTTCGACCCGACCGAGCGCTACGTCGGCCACTGGGCGGTGGACGTCATGCAGTGGCTGATGATCACCGGCTCGCTGGCCTGCGGCATGGCCTTCCACAACTGCGCCGCCCGCTATCTGTACGCCCTCGGCCGGGAAGGCGTCCTGCCGTCGCTGAAGAACACCGTCGGCCGCACCCACGCCCGGCACGGCTCCCCGCACATCGCGGGCCTGGTGCAGACGGTCGTCAGCGGGGTGCTGATCGGCGCCTTCTGGGCGGCCGGGAAGGACCCGTACACCGGGACGTACGTCCTGCTCGCCATCCTCGGCACCATGGCGATCCTCGTCGTCCAGGCCGTGTGCTCGTTCGCGGTGCTGGTGTACTTCCGCTCGCACCACCCCGAGAGCCGCCACTGGTTCCGCACCCTCGTCGCGCCGCTCGTCGGGGGCGTCGCGATGCTCGGCGTCGTCGTGCTGCTGGTGTCCAACATGGGCGCGGCGGCCGGGCCCGAGTCCGGCTCGCTGGTGCTGAAGGCGACGCCGTGGCTGGTGGCGCTGGTGGCGGGCACCGGGATCGGGTACGCGCAGTACCTCAAGCGGCGCTCGCCCGAGAGGTATGCGCTGATCGGGCGGACGGTGCTGGAGGAGACCAAAGAGCGGTAGCGCCGTTGCCGCCCGGGGCCGTCGGTCGGCCGCGGCGCCGTCGTGGCCGGTCGCGCAGTTCCCCGCGCCCCTGTCGGGGCGCTGGGCTCAGTGGCCGAATCGCTGTTCTCGGTGGGTCTTCCAGCGTTCCATCATCTCGGCCACGTCCTTCTCGATGAACTCGAAGAAGGCGAGGGTCTCGGACAGTCTGCGGCCGGCCGGGGTGTCGGGACCCAGGCCGGTCACGCCGTCGCGCAGGGCGTCCTCCCAGCGCTTGATGATCGCCTCGCGGCTGGTGAGCGCCTCGTACCACTGGTCGCTGTGCACCCGGTAGCGCTCCCGGCGTGAGCCGGGCTCGCGTTCGCGGGACACCATGTGGACCTGGGCGAGGTAGCGCACGGCCCCGGAGACGGCCGCGGGGCTGATCTGCAGCTGCTCGCCCAGCTCGGCAGAGGTCAGGGTGCCGGCGTCGGAGGCGAGCAGCGCCGCGAAGACCCGGGAGGGCATGCGCGGCATCCCCGCCTCGACGAGCTGTGCCGCGAAGTGCTCCACGAACCGCGAGACCGCCTCGGGGTCCCGCTGCGAACTCGACTCCGTCATGTCCCTCACCCTATCCGGTGTTCATGCCCTTCCTTAACTTCACAAATTTCTGAAAGAAGCGTACGTTCGAAACCATGACCAAGGCAATCACGGTCTCCGGACTGCACAAGTCCTTCGGCCGTACCCATGCGCTGGACGGCCTCGACCTGGACGTCGAGACCGGCGAAGTGCACGGCTTCCTCGGGCCCAACGGCGCCGGCAAGTCGACCACCATCCGCGTCCTGCTCGGCCTGCTGCGCGCGGACGCGGGCGCCGCGCAGGTGCTGGGCCGCGACCCGTGGACGGACGCCGTCGAGGTGCACCGCCGGATCGCCTACGTCCCCGGCGACGTGACCCTGTGGCGCAACCTCTCCGGCGGCGAGGTCATCGACCTCTACGGCCGGCTGCGCGGGGGGCTCGACAAGAAGCGCCGGGCGGAACTGGTCGAGCGCTTCGAGCTGGACCCCACCAAAAAGGGCCGCACGTACTCGAAGGGCAACCGGCAGAAGGTCGCCCTGGTCGCCGCCTTCGCGTCGGACGTGGACCTGCTGATCCTGGACGAGCCGACCTCGGGCCTGGACCCGCTGATGGAAGAGGTCTTCCAGCACTGTGTCGAGGAGGAGCGCGACCGGGGCCGGACGGTACTCCTGTCCTCCCACATCCTGAGCGAGGTCGAGGAGCTGTGCGACCGGGTCAGCATCATCCGCAAGGGCCGCACCGTGGAGACCGGCTCGCTCGCCGAGCTGCGCCACCTGACCCGCACCAGCGTGAGCGCCGAACTCGCGGGCCCGCCCAACGGGCTCGCCCACCTGCCCGGCGTCCACGACCTCGACGTACAGGGCCGCAGGGTCCGCCTCCAGGTGGACACCGACCAACTGGACGGTGTTCTAAGGCAGTTGAGCGCGTCCGGCGTACGCTCGCTGACGTCGACCCCGCCGACGCTGGAGGAGCTGTTCCTGCGCCACTACCAGGACGAGGTGTCACGATGACGACTCTCGCGGCACCGGCGCGGCCGTCCGGCCACTCCCGCCAACTGGCCGGTACCCGGACCCTGTTGCGCTTCGCCCTGCGCCGCGACCGGACGCTGATCCCGGTGTGGCTCGCGGTGAACGCGCTGATGGTCCTCTCCATGCCGAACACGCTGAAGAACCTCTACGGCACCGCGGCCGAACGCGCCGGCCTGACCCACCAGCTGGAGACCAACGCCTCGTTCCGGGCCCTGATCGGACCGGTCTTCGACACCTCGATCGGCGCGCTGACCGCCTGGCGCGTCGGCCTGTACGCGGGCGCGCTGGCCGCCGTCATGAGCCTGCTCGTCGTCGTACGGCACACCCGGGACGAGGAGGAGAGCGGGCGCCAGGAGCTGGTGGCGTCCGGGATGGTGGGCCGCCGGGCCTCCCTCACCGCGGCCCTGCTGGCGGCGGCCGTCGCCAACGCCGTACTCGCCCTGCTGGTCACGGCCGGCCTGTCCGCACAGGGGGCCGCGGGCGCGCTGGCCTTCGGGCTCGGGCTCGCGGCGGTCGGCATGGTCTTCGCCACGACGGCGGCGATCGTCGCCCAGCTGACGGAGAGCGCGCGCCTGGCCCGGGGCCTGACGGCGGCGGTGCTCGGCACGGCCTTCGTGCTGCGCGCGGCGGGCGACGCGGCGACGGACTCCGGCTCCTCGGTCCTGACGTGGCTGTCACCGCTGGGCTGGCTGGAGAACCTGCGCTCCTTCGCCGACGAGCGGTGGTGGGTGCTGCTGCTCTTCGCGGCGGCAGTGGCCGCGCAGGGCGCGCTGGCCTACGCACTCGCCGGCCGCCGGGACATCGGCATGAGCCTTTTTCCCACCCGGCCCGGACCGGCCACCGGCCGCCTCGGCACGGCGGCCGGGCTGGCCTGGCGCCTGCAGCGCGGCAGCGTCCTCGGCTGGTCGATCGGCTTCTTCCTCGCCGGGGTCGTCTACGGCGGGCTCACGGACGGCGCGGCCGATCTGGTCCGCGACAACGCCGACGCGCGGCAGATCTTCGAGCGGATGGGCGGGCACAGCGGCCTCACGGACGCGTTCCTCGCCTCCATGACCGGCATGCTCGGCCTGGTCGCGGCCCTGTACATCGTGGCCTCGGTGCTGCGCCTGCACGGCGAGGAGACGTCGGGCCGCGCCGAACCGGTGCTGGCGTGTGCGGTGGGGCGCCTGCGCTGGGCCGCAAGCCATCTGACGATCGCCTTCGGCGGCTCGGCCCTGATCATGCTCCTGGCGGGCCTGGGCTTCGCGGTGGGCTACGGCAAGGAGATCGGCCCGGTCCTGGGCGCCTGCCTGGTGCAGCTCCCGGCGGTGTGGGTGATCGGCGGGGCGGCGGTGCTGCTGTACGGGGCGGCGCCCCGACTGGCACCGGCCGCCTGGGGCATCGCCGGGGCGGTCCTGCTGATCGGCTGGGTCGGTCCGGCCCTGGACGCACCCCGATTCGTCCTGGCCCTCTCCCCGTTCGGCCATCTGCCGAAGCTGCCGGGCGGGGGGATGGAGTGGGGGCCGGTGTCGGCCCTTGCCGGGCTGGCGGTGGCGTTGGTGGCTGCGGGGCTGGCGGGGCTGGGGAGACGGGACATGGGGTCGTGAGGCTGAGGTTGCGAGTGGGATCACGGGCGCCGATAGTGGGAGAACAGCCGCGTTCCGATCAGTGATCCCCCGGCGCACCGTCGTTCGTACGGCGCCGGACAGCGGGCCTGACGACCAGTCGGCGAGGCTGTCACCCCTCTTCCTCGGAGAGGAGCACCCCATGGGCAAAAACGCCCGCGCACGCCGTCTCCTGACGGTGCCGACGGTCTTCGTGGCCGGGGGCATCCTGCTGCTGCCGGCTCCCGCACGTGCGGAACTCGCCACCTCCGCCGCCGACGCGCCGCGCATCTCCGGAGCCTCCTTCCAGATCCGTAACGTGCAGACCGGCAAGTGCGCCACGATCGCCGGAGGAACCCTGCCCGACAACAACCTCAAGATGGTCCAGTTCACCTGCGACACAGACGCCTCACGCCGCTGGAATCTGATCAACTTCGACGGGGACTCGTACCAGATCAGCAACGCGAAGACCGGCAAGTGCATGACGATCGCGGGCGGCACCCTGCCCGACAACAACCTCGAGATGGTCCAGTTCACCTGCGACACAGACCCGTCGCGGCGCTATCGGGTGGCCAACTGGAACGGCGTCTCCTACCAGCTCGTCAATGTGAAGACCGGCAAGTGCGCGACGATCGCGGGCGGCACCCTGCCCGACAACAACCTCGAGATGGTCCAGTTCACCTGCGACTCCGACCCGTCGCGGCGCTGGGTCCTGCGACTGGCCGGTTGACACGCCCCCAGGGCGAGCACCGCACCTCAGCGCACCGCCACCCGGAGTCCCTCCAGCCCCCGGATCACGAAGTTCGGCTTTCGCTCCGGCTCCTGCGCCGGCGTCAGCGCCGGGGCCTTCTCCAGCAGGGCCGTCATCGAGGCCGCCAGTTCGATGCGGGCCAGCGGGGCGCCGATGCAGTAGTGGATGCCGGCGCTGAAGGAGATGTGCGGGTTGTCCGCGCGGGTGAGGTCGAGCTTGTCAGGGGCCTGGAAGACCTCAGGGTCGTGGTTGGCGGAGCCGAAGAGCATGGCGATCTCCGCGCCCCTCGGGATCACCGTGCCGTCGATCTCGATGTCTTCCAGCACCCAGCGTTCGAAGAGCTGGAGCGGGGTGTCGTAGCGCATCAGCTCCTCGATCGCCGAGGGGATCAGGGAGCGGTCCGCGCGGAGGGCGGCCAGCTGGTCGGGGTTGCGGAACAAGGCGTACCAGCCGTTGACGGTGGCGTTGACGGTCGCCTCGTGCCCGGCGTTCAGCAGCAGGACGGCCGTGGAGATCATCTCCTGCTCCGTCAGCCGGTCGCCCTCGTCGTGGGCCGCGATCAGGCCGGAGATCAGATCGTCCCCGGCCTCCTTGCGGCGGGCCGCGATCAGGTCCCGCAGATACTCCGAGAACTCGGCCGAGGCCCGCACCGCCCTCGCCGCCGTCTCCTGCGACGGATTCAGCTCGTACATCCCGCAGATGTCCGCCGACCAGGGGCGGAGCTGGGCGCGGTCCGCCTCGGGGATGCCGAGCATCTCGGCGATCACCGCCACCGGCAGCGGTTCCGCCACGTCCGCGAGCAGGTCGCCGCCGCCCGCCTCGACGAGCCTTTCCACCAGCTCGCCCGCCAGGCCCTGCACATACGGCTTCAGCCGCTCCACCGTGCGCGGGGTGAACGCCTTCGACACCAGACGCCGGATCCGTGTGTGGTCCGGCGGCTCCAGGTCGAGCATGCCGTGGTCGTTGAGGGTGTGGAACGGCTCGTGCTCCGGCGGGGGCGCGCTCCGGCCGAAGTCCTCGTGCGTGAACCGGTGCTGGTAGGTGCGGCCCAGACGGCGGTCGCGCAGCAGCGCCGAGACGTCCGCGTGGTGCGGGACCAGCCACTGGTCGGTCGGCTCGTACCGGATCACCCGGCCGCGGGCGCGCAGCTCGGCGTAGGCCGGGTAGGGGTCGGCGAGGAACGCGGGGTCCCAGGGGTCGAACGCGAGGTCGGTCTGGCCTGCCATGCGGGGACGCTAGCGCGCCTGCCCAACGTCTGACCAGGGGTGTCCGCCCCTGATGTGCACCGGTTCCCCCTGCTGTCCCTTCGTCGCTCAGATCCAGTCCGCGACCAGAACGTAGTCGTAGTGGAGGGGATCGCCCTCCTCGTCCACCGGGTGCTCGTACCCGCCCTGGTTCGCGAGGATCACGTTCGACTCCGGCAGGGCGTCGAAACCGAGGTCGTTCTCCTCGATGACGTGGCCCCGCTCCGTGAGCTGCCCGACGAGGTCCTCGCTCGGGGTGCGGAAGACGTCCAGCCCGTCGAACAGGACCCGCACGTCGGCGTCCTCGTCCCGGAACCGGAACAGCTCCACACCGCTCAGTGAGCCGCAGGTGAACCCGAGCACGATGTTCAGCCGGGACTCGTCGTGCGTGAGGACGATCTGCCCCGGGTGCGCATCGCCCGCGACGGTCCGGAAGGGCCCGGCCCCATGGAACGTGCCGCGCGCTTCCTCGACCGACATGCCGAGCCGGAAAGGCCCCACGCCGACGTGCGGGCGAATCTCGACCTCCATGCGCACTCCTTCACTTGGTGGCGACTGGACGCCCGTGCAAGACATCACGCGCGTCACCCCGGTGTCACCAGCCGTGCCTCGTACGCGAAGACCGCCGCCTGGGTGCGGTCCCTGAGGCCCAGCTTCACCAGGATGCGGCTCACATGGGTCTTGATCGTCGACTCGGCCACCACCAGCCGCCCGGCGATCTCCGCGTTCGACAGGCCCTGTGCGATCAGGACCAGCACCTCCGTCTCGCGTTCCGTCAGCTCCCCGTAGGCCGCCTGGGCCGAGGGCATCAGGCGCGGTGTCTCCGCCAGCCGCGAGAACTCCGTGATCAGCCGCCTGGTCACCGAGGGCGCCAGCAGCGCCTCCCCCGACGCCACCACCCGCACCCCCTCCGCCAGCTGCCGCGCCGAGGCGTCCTTCAGGAGGAAGCCGGAGGCTCCCGCGCGCAGCGCCTGGTACACGTACTCGTCCAGGTCGAACGTGGTCAGCACGAGCACCTTCGCCGTCCCGTCCGCCGCGACGATCTCCCGGGTCGCCTCGATGCCGTTCAGCTCCGGCATGCGGATGTCCATCAGCACCACGTCCGGTGCCAGTTCCCGCACCCGCTCGACCGCCTCACGGCCGTTGACGGCCTCGCCGACGACCTCGATGTCCGGCATCGCGTTCAGCAGGACGGAGAAGCCCTCGCGGACCATCATCTGGTCGTCCGCGATCAGTACGCGGATCGTCATGCCCCACCCTCGATCCCGGTGTCGGCCGCCGGTACCGGCAGGAACACGGCCACCTCGTACCCGCCGTCGGCCGCCGGGGCCGCCGTCATCTCCCCGTTCAGCATCGAGACGCGCTCGCGCATGCCGGTGATGCCGTGCCCGGCACCGGGAGAGGGCTTGATCAGGGCCGGTGCGGGCGGCGGGGCGTTGACTATGCGCAGGCCCAGGCCGCCGAGGACGTACCCGATCTCGACCCGCGCGCTCGCGCCGGGAGCGTGCCGCAGCGAGTTGCTCAGCGCCTCCTGCACGATCCGGTACGCCGACAGCTCGACGCCCTGCGGCAGTTCGCGCACCGCTCCGGTCACCACCTTCTCCACCTCCAGTCCGGCCTCCCGCACATTGGCGAGCAGCCCCTCCAGATCGGCGAGAGTGGGCTGCGGGGCGTCCGGCGCCTCGTAGTCCTCCGCGCGGACGACCCCGAGGACCCGGCGCAGCTCGGTCAGGGCCGCCACCGCGTTCTCCCGGATGGTGGCGAACGCCTTCTCCAGCTCCGGCGGCGGGTTCTCCACCCGGTAGGGCGCGGCCTCCGCCTGGATGGCGACCACCGACATGTGGTGGGCGACCACGTCGTGCAGTTCGCGGGCGATGTTCGTGCGCTCCTCCAGCAGCGTGCGCCGCGAACGCTCCACCGCGGTCACCGTCTGCTGGGCGCTCACCTCCTGCCGGGCCTCGCGGCGGGTGTGCCGAACGGTGACGACCAGCAGGATCAGCGCGGACACGACCAGCATCGGGGCGGCGTTGCTGTCGTAGTGGCTCCCGCCGAGGAGGGTCACGCTCCAGAAGCCGAACAGCGCGGTCAGCAACCACATCCAGGCAGCGGTGCGCGGGCGGGTGCGTATCGCCACGACCGTGAGCACCACCAGGTGGGAGATGAAACTGCCCGGCACCCACGGCCACATGGACCAGCTGTCGCCGACCGTCGAGGTGACCGCGGTCGCCCAGAGCGACAGCCAGAACGCGGCGACCGGACGCGCGAGGGTCAGCAGCACCGGGACCAGCACGAGCAGCCCGCACACCAGCTGCGCCGCACCGTTCTCGGCGAAAGTCGCCGCGTTGGCGAGCAGCGCCACCATGCCGGCGGCGACCACCGCCAGGTGCGGGGTCCAGGACGCGTACTCCCGCAGGCGGCCGGGCAGGCGGCGGGTGATCGGGCCGTCGACACCCATGCGGGGCAGCGGGCGGTAGGCGAAGGCCCCCTGGAACAGGTCCTGCCGCAGCCCGCGCAGGGCGTCGACGACCAGCCGGAACTCCGGGCTGCGCGGCCTGCCGGCCGCCTCCGGCGGTGGTGTCTGCGTGTGCGTCGTGTCGGTCACGTGCAAAACGGTAGGTGGTCGCGGGGGCCCGGTCGTCCCCTCGCAGAAGGGTCCTCGGGGATCCCTCTCAGGTACTACGAGTCGGGGGGCGGGGGCGGGTCAGCGGGGGCGGGGGCGGGTCAGCGGCCGCCGGGGCGGACCAGGCCGGACTCGTAGGCGAAGACCGCCGCCTGGGTGCGGTCCCTGAGGCCCAGCTTCACCAGGATCCGGCTCACGTGCGTCTTCACCGTCTGCTCGGCCACCACCAGCCGCTCCGCGATCTCCGCGTTCGACAGACCCTGCGCGATCAGCGCCAGCACCTCCGTCTCCCGCTCCGTCAGATCGCCCACCCGCTGCTTGAGCGGGGCCCTGGGCGTGCCGTCCAGACGGGAGAACTCGGCGATGAGCCGGCGGGTGATGCCCGGGGCGAGCAGCGCGTCACCGGCCGCCACGACCCGGACCGCCTCGGCGAGCTGGGCCGCGGAGGCGTCCTTGAGCAGGAACCCGGAGGCACCGGCGCGCAGCGCCTCGTACACGTACTCGTCCAGGTCGAAGGTGGTCAGGACGAGAACCCTGATGCCCGGGTGGTCGGTGGTGATGCGGCCGGTCGCCTCGATGCCGCCGACATCGGGCATCCGGATGTCCATCAGGACCACGTCCGGGGTCAGTTCGGCGGTCTTGGCGATCGCGTCCCGGCCGTCCACCGCCTGTCCGACGACCTCGATGTCGGGCTGGGTGTTGAGCAGCACGGTGAAGCCCTGCCGGACCATCTGCTGGTCGTCGGCGATGAGTACGCGGATGGTGCCGCTCGTCATGGGGTCACTTCTCCTGTCGGGACGGATCGGACGGGGTTGCGGCCGGGGCGGCGTCCCGGGGCAGGAAGGCCGTGACCCTGAAACCGCCGTGCCGGGTCGGGTTCGCGTCGACATGGCCGCCGAGCATCGTCGCGCGCTCCCGCATGCCGAGCAGCCCGTGTCCGGCACCCGGGGAGGGCGGGACCGGCTGCTGCGGGCGGGAGTTGATCACCTCCAGGTGCAGGCCGTTCGGGAAGTGCCCGACCTCGACGCGCACCCGGGAACCCGGCGCGTGCCGCAGGGCGTTGCTCAGCGCCTCCTGCACGATCCGGTACGCCGACAGCTCCACACCCGGAGCGTAGGGCCGCGCCTCGCCCACGATCTCGCTGGCCACGTCCAGCCCGGCCGCGCGGGTGTTCTCGATCAGCGTGCCCAGCCGGTCGAGCGTGGGCTGGGGAGCGTCCGGGGCCGCTCCGGTGCCGGGAGCCCCCAGGCCGTAGGGATCCTCGGGATTCTCCGAACGCAGCACGCCGAGCACCCGGCGCAGCTCGGTGAGCGCCTCCAGCGCGTTGTGCCGGATGCCCTCGAGGTTCTCGATCAGCTCGTCCGACGGGCGCTCGACCAGGTGGGGGGCCACCTGCGCCTGGATGGAGATGACCGACATGTGGTGCGCGACCACGTCGTGCAGCTCCCGCGCGATACGGCTGCGCTCCTCCAGCAGGGTGCGGCGGGACCGCTCCTCGGCGGTGAGCGTGGTCTGCTCGACGAGTTCGGCGCGCGCCTCGCGGCGGCCGCGCAGGGCGATGCCGAGCACCACGACGACCGCGGACAGCACCACCGCGACGACCCCGGTGGGCTGGTAGTGCGCCCCGCCCCACACACCCTCCAGGACGTAGGTGGCCAGCGCGGTCAGGACCAGCGCCTCGACCGACGCCCGGGTGCGCACGCGCAGCGTGAGCAGCAGCAGGACGAGCAGGTGCGCGATGATGCCGGCCGCGGTCCAGGGCCAGGTGAACTCCTCCCCGGCCACCATGCCCTGGGCTCCGTGGACTGCGACGGCTCCCACCACGGTCGCCGCCATGGACAGCCACCAGGCCGGGACGGGCCGCCACACCGCGAGGAGGATCGCGCCGCCCTGCGAAAGACCGATCAGGAACGCCGATCCGCCGCTCAGATGCCCACCGTCGTTGAGCTGTGCCACCGCGCCGAGCGTGACCCCGAACGCGGCCAGGCACACCACGCCGTGCGGCAGCCAGCGCAGCCAGACGGAGGGGGGCAGCGGATCCGGCCGGACGGTCCACAGGTCGTCGTGCAGCACCCGCAGCCAGCGCCTGAGCCTGCCCGCCGGCGCAGCAAGAACCCGGCGGCCCCCCGTTTCCGTCACGCGCCACACCTTAGACACGGCGGACCGCCCGTGCGCTCTCGCCCTCCGCGGCCCGGTGCACCCGGACCACCCGCGAGCGCTCCCGCGCGGCGGGCACGCCGGGGCCCGCCGGACGGCGGCGGGTCCCCTGCTCACAGGACCGGAACGCGGTCCAGCACAGGGCCAGGACCAGGGTGAACACCGGGAGCCAGAGGAGCCGGGCCGCCACCCAGCCCAGGCCGTCGGGGAGCGTGTGCAGGCCGGGGAGGCGGCCTGCCGTGAGGGCCGTGGCCGTCGTGGCCATCAGGGCGGTCAGGTGCCACAGATAGATCGTCATCGCGGAGAGGTTGGCCAGGGCCACGCCCGCCCAGGCGAGCGGGCGGCGCATCGCCCGGCGCAGCCGGCCGCGCAGCAGCAGGGCCAGACCGCACTGGGCCAGCCCGAAGGTCACGGCCGCCAGGGTGGGCGGGTTGAGGTTGGAGACCGCGGCGCCCGGGACGCCGACCATCGACGCGGGGTAGCCCGCCCACAGCACGAGGACGGTCGTGGCCGTCGTACCGCCTGCGAGCAGCACCCAGGCCGCGCGGCGGGTCTCCAGCTCGCCGCGGGTCCAGGCGGCGCCCAGGGTGTACGGGACCAGCCAGCCCGCCGCCAGGTTCACCCAGCCCAGCCAGGAGGGGCCCACGTGCAGACCGAAACGGAGAACGTCCACGTGCAGGACGACGGCCAGGGGCCACAGCGGATTGAGGCGGGCGACCAGCGGGGTCGCCGCCGTCAGGGCGGCGAAGACCAGCAGGAACCACAGAGGGGACAGGGCCAGTTTGACCAGCGTGTGGAGCGTCTCGAAGGAGGTTCCGCTCAGCAGCAGGGCCGTCGCCGCCACCGTCCACAGGGCGAGGAGGGCGACGACCGGCCTGAGGAGGCGAGCCAGCCGGGCGCGCAGCCAGGCGCCGTACGACGCGCCGCGGGCCCGGGCCGAGGCATGGCTGCGGGTCGCCACATGGCCGCCCACCAGGAAGAAGACGGCCAGGGTCTGGAAGACCCAGGAGACCGGGGCCAGCCAGGGCATGTGCTGCAGCGGGCTCGCCGTGTGCAGCCCGCCGTCGTGCGCGACCAGGGCCGTCACCAGCCAGTGGCCGAGGACGACACCGAGGATCGCGAAGGCGCGCAGGGCGTCGACCGCGCGGTCCCGGGACGCGGGTGTGGCGGTGTCCACGCGGTGGGCACCCTGACGTATCGCGTGCAGCGCGCGGCGCGGGGCGCTCAGGGCCGGCTCAGGCACGGGTCACCTCCGAGGTCTCGCCGAGGGTGATCCGGGCCAGGTTGGCGAGGGAGGCCGAGCCCGGAGTGAAGTAGCCGCTGTGGTCGGCGTCGGCGGCGTCGAAGACCCGGGCCCCGAAGCCGCGGGAGACCGGGTCGGTGCCGAAGCCGACGGTGATGCCGAGCAGGCCGGCGCGGACGTGCGGTACGTGGGCCACCCAGTCCTTGCTGCCGCGGGCCGCCCAGATGCGGGCGTGTGCGTGCAGGCCGGCGACGGAGTCCGCGCCCGTGCCGGGGCTGCCGACCAGGGCGATGTCGTCGACGGGCAGACCGGGGGCGGTCCGGCCGCACACGACCGAGCCGTAGGAGTGACAGAGCAGGGAGATACGGGCCCGGGCGGGGGCGAGGGTGTGCAACTGCCGTACGAAGGCGCGCAGGTGGGGGGCCGCCCGGTCGGCCCGGGTCGTGGTGGTCACCGTGGTGCTGACCGTGCCCGGGGTCCGGTAGCCGAGCCAGGCGACCACGGCGACGCGGATGCCGGCGGGGGCGCGGTGCGTGAGGTCCTCGTACAGGGCCGCCGCGGCCCTGTGGAAGCGGCCGTAGGTGTCCACGGAGGTGTCGGACCCGGGGACCAGCACCGCTATGCGGTCGGCACGGGTCAGGTCACCGAGGACCTCCGTGGCCAGCCCGGTGCCTCGGCCGTCGAAGGAGAGGAGGTGGCGGGAGGGTGCGGCCAGGGCACGGTCCGCGGCGGCGCGGTGTCCGTCGCCGTCGGCGGCGGCCATGCGGGCCGCCTCGGTGGCGTTGGCCCGGTTCGCCTCGTACGCGGTGTGCAGGGTGGACGGTGTGAGGGGGGCGAGGCGGGCGGGGGACGGGGCGGGGATGGCGGGGCGGGCAGCGCCGGAGAGGGGGACGACTATGGCGGCGGTGAGGAGGGCGCAGAGGGAGGCGCGGAGCCAGGTGGGGGTGGGCCGCCGCCCGGCCTTCGGCCGGGTCCGTTCTCCCACCCGCACCGCCTGTGCAGCTTCCGCCGCCGGACGGGGGTGCCCCTCGTGGGCCGAAAGCGCCGTCGGCGGGTGCTGGTCCGTGGTGTTCGGACGGGGTCGCCCCATGGTCGGCTTCCTTTCAGATCGCCCGGCCATCGGGCTTGTCTGACAAGGAAGTTAGAAATCGGGGGGTGTCGTCGGCGTCCCGCCAGGGAGCTGTTCCGAGCCGTAGCTCTCAGGTACTACGGGTATGACCGGGGGCGGCCCCTAGGTGTGCACCGGGCGCTTCACCAGGCGAGCTGGGCGATCTCCTCCGCCACCACCGCGCACGCGTCCGCCGCCGGGTCGATCAGCGGGAAGTGGCCCACGTCCTCCAGCAGCGTCAGGCCCACCACCTCGCCCGCCTTCGCCGCCGCGTCCGCGTACGACTCGGCCACCAGGTGCGGCACCACCAGGTCCGTACGCCCCTGGACCAGAGTGGTCGCGATGCCCGTCGGGAGGAGCAGCGCGGGATCGGCGTACGGCCGGCGCTCGGCGAACCGGTCGTGGCCGCCGAGGAGTTGCAGCGCCGCGTTGCCGCAGACGTCCAGTTTCTCCGCGACGGCGAAGTCCGCGATCGGGGCGAGGGCGACGACGCCGCGCAGGAGGGCCGGGCCGTCGGTGCGCCAGGCGGCGTCGACGGGCAGGACGTGGCGGGCCGCGGCCCACAGGGCCAGGTGGCCGCCCGCCGAGTGGCCGGTGAGCACCGTGCGGCGGGGGTCGGCCTGCGGGAGCGCCTCGGGGAGGAGGGCAGGGAGGGCGTCGAGGGCGGCGGCCACGTCGTCGAAGGTCTCCGGCCAGCGGCCGGCCGGGGGGGTCGGGGTCTCGCCGCCGGTTTCCTTGCCGGCAGCGGCTGCGCCGCCGGTGCCCGTCCCCGGGCCGGCAGCCGTTACGGGTTCCGTCGGCTGTGCGGGGATCTGGGGGATGCCGCCCCTGCGGTACTCGACGTTGGCCACGGCGAAGCCTCTGCGGGCCAGGTAGTCGGCGAAGGGGGTGATGTGACGGCGGTCGTAGCGGGCGCGCCAGGCTCCGCCGTGCAGGACGACGACCAGGGGGGCGAGGGTGGCGTCGGTACGGGGAGCGTAGAAGTCGATCACCTGGTCGGGATGGTCACCGTAGGCCACGGTGACGTCGGGGGCGACCGGAGGGTGCGAGAAGGCCGACTCCTCCTCGGCGGCGGCGCGGGCTGCGGCGGCGTCGTCCGGCATGCTCCAACCTCTCAGCGACAGAACGGTTTTGGCGGACCAGGCGGAATTCTTTCGTCGGCCGTTGGCGGGGACGGTATCAGGCCGGTGACGTGCGGGGACATGGGGATGTCACGGAGGGTGAAGGTAAACGGTTCTGCAGCACGGGGGCGGGGCCCGGTCGCGCCCCGCCCCGCTGCCTTCCGTTTCCGTTACCCGAGTACCTCCCCGAGCACCCGGGCCGCTCGTTCCGCGTCGCCGAAACCGACGTACAGCGGGGTGAAGCCGAAGCGGAGGATGTCGGGGTGGCGGAAGTCGCCCACGACGCCCCGGGCGATCAGGCGCTTCATGACCTCGCCCGCGTCGGGGCAGCGCAGGGCGATCTGGCTGCCGCGCTCGCCGTGCGGCTCCGGCGTCACCGAGACCACGCGGCCGGGCTCGGTGTAGGCCGCGACGCACTCCAGGAAGAAGTCCGTCAGGGCCAGGGACTTGGCCCTGACCGAGGAGATCGAGACGTCGTCCCAGACGTCCAGGGCCGCCTCCAGGGCCAGCATGGAGAGGATGTCGGGCGTGCCGACGCGACCGCGCAGGGCACCCGGCGCCGGGGCGTACGACGGGCTCATCCCGAAGGGCTCGGCGTGGGAGTTCCAGCCGGGCAGGGGGGAGTCGAAGCGGTCCTGCAGATCGCGGCGGACGTACAGGTACGCGGGCGAACCGGGGCCGCCGTTCAGGTACTTGTAGGTGCAGCCGACCGCCAGGTCGACCCCGTGCTCGTCCAGCCCGACCGGCAGTGCACCCGCGCTGTGGCACAGGTCCCAGACGGCGAGCGCGCCCGAGGCGTGGATCGCGGCGGTGAGGGCGGGCAGGTCGTGCAGGCGGCCGCTGCGGTAGTCGACGTGGTTCAGCAGGACCGCCGCCGTACGGTCGCTCAGCGCCGAAGGCACCTCCGGCGGGGTGAGCGCCCGCAGCCTGCAGCCGGTCATGCGGGCCGCGGACTCGGCGATGTAGCCGTCCGTGGGGAACGTCGTCGCGTCGACCAGGATCTCGTCACGGCCGTCGCCCGCCATGCGGACCGCCGCCACAAGTGCCTTGAAAACATTGACACTTGTCGAGTCGCCCACGACGATCTGGCCCGCCGCCGCGCCCACCAGCGGGGCGATCCGGTCGCCGATCCGCTCGGGGGCCGTCCACCAGCCGCTCTCGTCCCAGGAGCGGATGCGCAGCTCGCCCCACTGCCTGCGGACGACGTCCTCGACGCGGCCCGGCACGTTCGCCGGCAGCGCGCCGAGCGAGTTTCCGTCGAGGTAGACCACCGCGGCGCCGGCCTCACGACCGGCCTCATGAGCGGACGCCGTGTCGAGGACGAAGCGGGAGCGCAGCGGGGCCAGCTCGTCCGCCGCGTCCAGCTTCTGCGCGCGCAGCACCAGCTCAGACATGGGACCTCGCCGTCCACAGCTCGGGGAACACGTTCTTGCGGGCACGCTTCTCCAGCCAGGCCACACCGGCCGAGCCGCCCGTGCCGGGCTTGGCGCCCATCGCGCGGCGGGTGGCGACCAGGTGGTCGTTGCGCCATCGCCACACCAGCTCGGCGACGTCGGTCAGCGCCTCCCCGAGGCGGGCGGGTTCGGCGTCCTGGTCACCGGCGTAGATGGCCGACCAGACCGACTCCACGGCGTCGCAGGGCTCGTAACGCTGGGCGACGTCCCGGTGCAGCACGGAGGCGGGGACCGGGTGGCCGCGGCGCGCGAGGAACCGCAGGACCTCGTCGTACAGGCTCGGCTCGTGCAGGGCCTTCTCCAGCTCCGCGTGGACGCGCGGGGCGCCGCGGTGCGGGACGAGCATGGACGCGGACTTCTCGCCGAGCAGGAACTCCATGCGGCGGTACATCGCCGACTGGAAACCGGAACCCTCGCCGAGGGCCGAGCGGTACGAGTTGAACTGCACCGGGGTGAGCTGGCCGAGCGGCGTCCAGGAGGCGTTCAGGGCCTCGAGCTCCCGTACGGAGCGCTTCAGCGCGGCGACGGCAGTCGGGACGTCGTCCGAGCGGAGCGCCTTCGCGGCGGTCTCCCACTCGTGCACGATCACCGTGAACCACAGCTCCATGACCTGGGTCGTCACCAGGAAGACCATCTCTCCGGGGTCGTCGGAGAGGGTCTGCTGGAGGTGGGTGAGCACGTCCGCCTTGACGTAGTCCTCGTACGGCGTCGTGCCCGCGAAGTCGAGATGCGGGGTCTCGGGCTCAGCGGCCTCGGAAAGGGGGTGACCCTTTGGGGACATCGCTGTCTCCTGTTGTTACTAAGGGTAGCGGTCCGCCCCTGCCGATGCCGGCACGGGGGCCCCGGTCCCCAACCGGAATCCTCCGCAATCCCATCGGATACGGCAAGGCCCGTCTGCTGCCAGACGGGCCACACCAGGAACTCCCGTCAGGGTCAGCCCAGGGTCTGGGCCGCCGTCGGGGAGGAGTCCTTCAGGAACTGCGAGCAGCGCTCGTACTCCTCCTGCTCGCCGATCGACTGGGCGGCGCGGGCCAGGCCGTGCAGGGCGCGCAGGAAACCACGGTTGGGCTCGTGCTCCCAGGGGACCGGGCCGTGGCCCTTCCAGCCGCCCCGGCGCAGGGCGTCCAGGCCGCGGTGGTAGCCCGTACGGGCATAGGCGTACGACTCCACGACCGCGCCCCGCTCGAACGCCTCGTCGGCCAGCTGGGCCCAGGCGAGGGAGGAGGTGGGGTACTTGGCGGCGACGTCCGCGGGGGCGGTGCCCTGCGCGAGCAGCTCGCGGGGCTCCGGGTCGTCGGGGAGGTGGGTCGGGGGCGGGCCGCCTAGGAGGTTCTCGTGAATCGTCATGCGTTCATTTTCCCGCACCCGGGGACGGGGGGCTCGCCCGGTGCGTTCGGCGAGGACCGAAGGTTTCACTTGCCCGGCGCTGCGGCTGGGCGGCCGGTTTCCAGTTGCCCGGCGCTGCGGCTGGGCGGCCGGTTTCCAGTTGCCCGGCGCTGCGGCTGGGCGGCCGGTTTCCAGTTGCCCGGCGCTGCGGCTGGGCGGGGGCGTTTTCGCTTGCCCGTGCTCGCAGGGTGCCGCCGCGCCCACCCTCCCCCACTCTCGGCTTCGCTCGAGCGGGGGACCCCCATCGCCCCCAGCGGCACGACTGCCCGCAGCTGGGTCACTGGGAGCGCCCTGAAGGAGCGCGGGGAACTGCGCGACCAGCCACGACGGACCAGCGGACGAGGGACGGCGGGCACGGCTGCATACGGCACCCTCGCAACCGACGGAGCCGCAACCCCCAAGGGGCGCGGGGAACTGCGCGACCAGCCACGACGGACCAGCGGACGAGGGACGGCGGGTACGGCTGCGGCCGGCGCCCGGCCGCGGGCCCGCGGCCGGGAACGGCGGGCCGGAGTCACGGGCGGCGGCCCGACTCCAGCGGCGGGGACGTGATGCAGCCATGGGTCCTGCACTCCGGGTGCCGGCAGTCCGGCGCCGGCCGGCGCACCAGCGCGAAGGCCAGCGCGGCCCCCACCACGAGCACCCCCGCACAGATCGGCATCGCCCGGTCGAACGCCGCGTCGAAAGCGGAAGCGGACCGGTACGCCTCCGGACCCATCCCCGCCACCAGAGGGAGCCCGGCCACCGCCACCAGCCCCGCCGCCCGCGCCGCCGCGTTGTTGATGCCGCTGGCCAGACCCGCCCGAGCGGTGTCGACGGAGGCGAGGACCGTGGCGGTGAGCGGGGCGACCAGGGTGACCATGCCGACGCCCATCACGAGGACGGCCGGCAGGACGTCGGTGAGGTAGTCCGCGCCGACACCCACGCGGAGCATCAGCAGCATCGCCGCGGCGCACAGCAGCGGGCCGACGGTCAGCGGCAGCCGCGGCCCCGTACGGTCGGCCAGCGCACCGGAGCGGGCGGAGAACAGCAGCATCAGGGCCGTCGTGGGCAGCAGTGCCGTACCGGCCTGCAGGGCGGAGTAGCCCGCCACCACCTGGAGCTGGAGAGCGGTGAGGAAGAAGAAGCCTCCGAAGGCCGCGTACACGCACAGCGTGACCAGGTTGACCGCCGTGAACTGGCGCGAGGCGAAGATGCCGGGCGGGAGCATGGGGTCGGGGCGGTGCTTCTCGACGTACACGAAGGCGACGGCCGCGGCCACGCCGGCCACCGCGCTCGCCGCCACCGCCGGGGAACCGCCGGGGGCCTCGATCAGCGCGTACGTCAGCAGGGCCAGCGCCAGGGCGCCCAGGGCCGCGCCGAGGACGTCGAAGCGGCCGTGGGCGCGCTTGTCGGTCGACTCGGGAACGTGGCGCAGGGCGACGGGCACGCACAGCAGGGCCAGCGGCACGTTGAGCAGGAACACCCAGCGCCAGCCGGGGCCGTCCACCAGCCAGCCGCCCAGGAAGGGGCCCACGGCCGCGCCGATCCCGCCGAAGCCGGACCACAGTCCGACCGCCGGGCTGCGGTCGTCCGGGTGGAAGGATGCCTGGATGAGGGCGAGGGATCCGGGGGTGAGGAGCGCGCCGCCGATGCCCTGGAGGGCCCGGGCGCCGATGAGGACGCCGGAGGTGGGGGCGAGTCCGCACAGCAGGGACGCGGCCGCGAACCAGACGACCCCGAGAACGAAGATCCTGCGGCGGCCGTAGCGGTCGCCCAGCGAGCCGCCCAGCAGGATCAGGCCGGCCAGCGTGACCATGTACGCGTTGACCGTCCACTGGAGGGCGGCGAGGCTCGCGTCGAGGTCGCGGCCGATGGTCGGCAGGGCCACGTTGACGACGGTCGAGTCCAGCATGGCCATGCTGGAGCCGAGGACCGTGGTGGACAGGATCCACCTGCCCTGGGACGAGGCCAGCCTGACGTCGGGCATGCTCCCAGGTATACAGCGAGCCCGACGCCTTGCGCAGGCGCCGGGCTCACCGCAGTACCGCGGCGGAGATTCCGCGACGGGTTACTTGATCCTGTTGCCCGCCGAGCGCAGGTTCTTCGTGGCCTCGACGACACGCGCGGCCATGGACGCCTCGGCCAGCTTGCCCCAGGTGCGCGGGTCGTAGGTCTTCTTGTCGCCGACCTCGCCGTCGACCTTCAGGACGCCGTCGTAGTTCCTGAGCATGTGGTCGGCGACCGGACGGGTGAAGGCGTACTGGGTGTCCGTGTCGAGGTTCATCTTCACGACGCCGTTCTCCAGCGCGGTGAGGATCTCCTGCTCGGTGGAGCCGGAGCCGCCGTGGAAGACGAAGTCGAACGGGGACTGCTTGCCGAACTTGGCGGCCACGCCGTCGTTCAGCTCCTTCAGCAGGTCGGGGCGGAGCACGACGTTGCCCGGCTTGTACACGCCGTGCACGTTGCCGAAGGAGGCGGCCAGCAGGTAGCGGCCCTTCTCGCCCAGGCCGAGGGCCTCGACGGTACGGATCGCGTCCTCGACCGTGGTGTACAGGGAGTCGTTGATCTCGTGGGAGACGCCGTCCTCCTCGCCGCCGGTCGGGGTGATCTCGACCTCGAGGATGATCTTGGCGGCGGCGGCGCGGGGCAGCAGCTCCTGGGCGATCGCCAGGTTGTCGGCAAGGGTCTCGGCGGAGCCGTCCCACATGTGGGACTGGAACAGCGGGTTGCGGCCTGCCTTGACGCGCTCCTCGGAGACCGCGAGCAGCGGACGTACGTACCCGTCGAGCTTGTCCTTCGGGCAGTGGTCCGTGTGCAGCGCGATGTTGACCGGGTACTTCTCGGCGACGATGTGCGCGAACTCGGCGAGGGCGACCGCACCGGTCACCATGTCCTTGCTGTACTGGCCGCCCAGGAACTCGGCGCCACCCGTGGAGATCTGGACGATGCCGTCGCTCTCGGCCTCCGCGAAACCGCGCAGGGCGGCGTGCAGGGTCTGGGACGAGGTGACGTTGATGGCCGGGTAGGCGAACTTGCCTGCCTTCGCCCGGTCGAGCATCTCGTTGTAGACCTCGGGGGTTGCGATGGGCATGTGTCCGCTCCTTGAGTGTGCGGGTTGGCGTTCTGCGTACTGCGGCCCTGACCTAGACCTGGGGAGTGACGTCGTCGTCGGCCCCATCTTTCCAGACCTGACGCCATGCTCGGCGTCCCGGTCAAGTCCAGGTCAAAGGCGCGCGTCAGTCCAGACCCAGTTCATCCTTCGAGAAGGCGAACCGGTAGGGAACGCCCGCGCCGGCCTCGATCTTCTCGGCGGCGCCGGTGGCCCGGTCCACGATGGTCGCGACGGCGACGACCTCGGCACCGGCCTCGCGCACGGCCTCCACCGCGGTGAGCGGGGAGCCGCCGGTGGTGGAGGTGTCCTCGACCACGAGCACACGCCTGCCCGTGATGTCCGGTCCCTCCACCCGCCGCTGCAGCCCGTGCGCCTTCGCCGCCTTGCGTACGACGAAGGCGTCGAGCTTCCTGCCGCGCGCGGCGGCCGCGTGCAGCATGGCGGCGGCGACCGGGTCGGCGCCCATGGTCAGACCGCCCACCGCGTCGAAGTCGAGGTCGGCGGTCAGGTCCAGGAGCACCTGGCCGACCAGCGGGGCGGCCTCGCCGTCGAGGGTGATGCGGCGCAGGTCGACGTAGTAGTCGGCCTCCAGACCCGAGGAGAGGGTCACCTTGCCGTGCACCACGGCCTTGTCCTTGATCTGCTGCAGCAGCTCGCCACGTACGTCCGTCATGCCGACCAGCTTAGATGCGGCGCCAGCTCCAGGTGGTCGAGGCCTCCAGCGGCTCCACCGGCGTGACCAGGCGCGGGAGGGTGTTCAGGCCGTTGGGCGGACCGGTCTGCGGCTCCACGCAGACGGCCTCGGCCTGCTCGTCGTAGACGACCACCCACTCCTCGCGGCTGGTCACCTTGAGCTCCAGCTGTCCGGGCCAGGTGAGGGTGACGTCGACGCCGCCGGGCATGCCGAAGCAGTCGTCCCAGGGTCCGGCCTTCGGGTCGATGCGGTTGCCGGTGGGCAGGTGGTCGGCGCCGCGCTCCTCCTGCCAGGCCGGCGTGAAGTCCAGCTGTGCGTCCGCGCCGCCGAGGCTGCGGTTGAACCAGGGGTGCCAGCCGATCTGCGCCGGGAAGGAGTCGTCGTACGTCTCCACGCTCATCGTCAGCGTCAGGCTGTCCTCGGCCAGTGCCACGACGTGCGTGATGCGGCCGCGGTGCGGCCAGGGGTCGACCAGGTCGTAGGTGATGACCGCCTCGTTCGCCGAGGTGCGGGCGGTGCGCCAGGCGCCGTCGCGTGCGGTGCCGTGGATGGCGTGCGGCGGGGAGTTGAGGGGCATCTGGCGAACGGTGGCCCCGTCCAGGAAGCGGCCCTCCCGGACCCGGCCGCACCAGGGCACCATCGGGAAGCAGCCGTAGCGCTCGCCCTGCCGCAGCAGCTCCACGCCGCCGATCCGGAGCCCACCGATGCGGCCGCCGTTGCCGGGCAGCACGCTCACTTCCGCGTCGCCCGCGGTCAGCGTGATGTCTTCGTTACTCACGGCACGACCCTACTGGGGCGATCAAGAGGGCGTGCACCGCACGACGCGCTCGATCGGCACTCGATCAGTGCCCGGTCGGCACTCGGTCAGTGCCCGGTCGGTGGTCGGTCAGTGGTCGGTCAGTAACGGCGTCTACGCAGGGCGCGGCCGACCACGATCGCCGAGGCCAGGGCGAGGGCCGCCGCGGGGGCCGCCCAGCGCAGGACCGGGTTGCCGGCGACGGTCTGGGGGGCCGGGACGGGGGCGTAGCGGCCGCGCGGTGGGGCGTGGTCGACCTCCTCCGCGCTGCGGCCGATCATCGTCCTGCGGGCGTGCGCGGCCTCGGCGGGCGGCTCGCCCGTGTCGGCGAAGCCGCCGGTGAGACGGTCGTCATCGGCTGCGGCGGTGTACTCGGCCGCGGTGTACTCGTCCGAAGAGTTCTCGCCCGACGGCTTCTCGCTCGACGGCTTCTCGCTCGACGAGTTCTCGTTCGCCGCGTACTCGGCTGCGGTGTCGTCCGTGGTGGGGTCCAGGGACGGTGGGGGGACCTCGGTGTCGAAGACGGAGGTGTGTCCGGGCTCCGGCTCGGCTTCGGGCTCACGCCCGGGTCCGGACTCCCGCTCGGGCCCGACGGCCGACTTCTCCGCGGCCTCCGGGCTCTCCGGGCTCTCCGACAGAGCCTCCACGAAACGGTGCAGCAGGCGGGTCAACGCCGAGTTCACCGCGTCCTTCGGGAGTTCCGCGATGCGGCCGCCGGCGTCCGCCGCTGCGTCGATGACGACGGTGGTGCCGTCGTCGGTGCCCGCGAGGCGGAGGGTGAGCGTGAAGGTGATGGTGCCGCTGCCGCGAGCCTCGGTGGCATCGCCCTCGACGGTGTACGTGCCGTCCTCGCGGGGCGTGCTGCGGAGGGTGCCGCGGTAGGTGACGGAGTGGCTGCCGACCCTCAGCTTCAGGCGTCCGGTGACGGGTTCGGCACCGGCGTCCTGCTGGAGGCCGGGAACCGCGCCGGCCACGCGGGAGGGATCGGCGAGGGCTGCCCTCAGCCGGTCCGGCGGAACCGGGACGAAGACCTGGTACTCCATGTCGGCTGAGCCTACCCAGTCGTAGCCGGAACGTACCCTCCCCGCCGGGAGCTGCGCCCCGCATCCCACTCGCCCACCCACCTGTCCCGGTGGGCCGAGCGGCACAGGAACAAGGACCACCCGCGCGGACGGGAAACGGCCGACTTGGACGGACGGGGGCACCGAATTGACCGGGGACACCAACTCGACCGGGTAGAACGTTGCAGACCCGACCGGGTAGCAGGCCACCGACTCGACCGGGTAGTAGGTCGCAGACTCGACCGGTGGAAGGCCGCCGACTCGACCGGGTGGAAGGCCGCCGACTCGACCGGTCGAGGAGCGAGCCGGCTCCGTCGGGCACGAAGTGCACCGGCATCTGCTGATACCGCTCGGTCCCGCCCGACACCCTCTCCCCCGCAGCCATGTCCGCCCTCCCCCGCAGCCACGCCCCACAACCTCACTCTCTCGCCCCGCCCAAAACCCCTCCCTCTCCACGCGGCGCCCCTCCCCGTCGCCCCCGCTCGACAGCCCCTCCCCCTCGCGCCGCCCGACACCCGTGTCCCCCTCGGCCCGCCCGCCGCCTCAGTACCGCGGGTGCACCAGTGTCGATGCCGGCAGGCCGCCGACTCGGGTACGGGATGCTGCGCGGGCGTCGGCGGTCAGGGCCCGGCGGGTCAGGGTGCGGGGGTGCGGGCCCCTCGGGTCCAGGGTCAGGCGGGGAGCCGCAGGTCCCGGGGTCGCCAGGAGGAAGCCCCAGTCGTGAGGGGCCCGGGATGCGCCCGCCGAGCGGTCGGGGCCGGCCGGGAAGCCGGAGTCGTGGCCGAGGACCCGGTAGGGGGACGCGGTGAAGCCCGCTGCCCGCAGGGTCGCTGCCACCGTCCAGAAGACGCGGGGCCGGGCGGCGACGGGGCCCGCGTGGACCACGAGGCGGCCGCCGGGGGCGAGGACGCGGCGGGCCAGGCCGTAGAACTCCTGCGAGTACAGCTTGGTGCTGGCCGTGATGCCGGGGTCGGGCAGGTCGGCGATCACGACGTCGTACGCAGACTCGGGCGCCCCGCGCAGCCAGGTGAGCGCGTCGGCGGTCGTGACGCGGATGCGCGGGTCGTCGTACGCGTGACCGTTGAGGGCGGACAGGCCGGGGTCGTGGCGGGCCAGGCCGATGAGGGCGGGATCGAGTTCTACGACGTCGACGCCGCGCACGTCCCTGTAGCGCAGGACTTCGCGGGCGGCCAGGCCGTCGCCGCCGCCGAGGACGAGCACGCGCGCGTGCGGGCCGGCCATCGCGGGGTGGACCAGGGCCTCGTGATAGGCGCGCTCGTCACGGCCGCCGACCCGCAGCCGGCCGTCCAGGAAGAGGTCGAGAGGACGCCCGTGGGTGCCGCCCGCGAGGACCACCTCCTGCACGTCGGTCTGCAGCGCGACCCGGACGTCCCTGCCGTACACCGCGCGCCGGGCCGCCCGTTCGAAGTCGCCGGCGAGGGCGACCGCGGAGGCGAGGACGCCGAGGACGACGAGGCCGGCGACGAGCAGCGTCCAGCGGGCGCGACGGGTCAGGTCGCGGCGGAACAGACCGAGGACCAGGGCGCCCCCGGCGACGACGTTGACCGTGCCGGTGAGCAGCGCGCCGGTCAACTGGCCCAGAAAGGGCAGCAGGAGGAAGGGAAAGGCCAGGCCGCCGACCAGCGCGCCCACGTAGTCCGCCGCGAAGAGATCGGCGACCGCACCGCCCGCGTCCTGGCGTCGGATGCGCTGGATCAGCTCCATCAGCAGGGGGACTTCGGCGCCGATGAGCAGTCCGATGGCGAGGGAGAAGGCGACCAGCAGGCAGCGCGGTCCGGCGGCCCACACCCCGCCCCACCCGCCGGTCCAGGCGAAGACGGCGTACAGCGCCATCGCGCTGCACCCGCCGACCAGCGCGAGGACGGTCTCGATCGCGCCGAAGCCGGCGGCCGCGTGCCAGCGCAGCCGCTTGGCGGCGAGGGAGCCGATGCCCATCGCGAAGACCATCACGGACAGCACGACGGAGGCCTGGGTGACCGAGTCACCGATCAAGTACGAGGCGAACGCGACGAGTTCGAGTTCGTACACGAGTCCGCAGGCCGCGCAGACGAAGACGCACACGAGGACCAGGAACCGCCCGGTGCCGGGCCGGACGGGCAGCCGTGCGGGGCCGGTCCAGGGCGAGGCACCGGGGCGCGCGGGGGCGTGCGGTTCGATCACGTTGCGACGTTACGTCACACGCTCGGTACGCTTCGTCACCCACACGTGTGGAACTGGGGCCAGTTGACGCATCGCGGTTTATCGCAACCGGGAGGCAGGAGGCGCGCGTCAGCCGGTCTGGGGCGCGGGCATCCGCTGCCCCACGCGCGTGCGCGTCGCCACCAACTGCCCGTCCTGCGGGTAGGCGTGCCAGGTGCGCCAGTACACCTGGCCCACGTGCCGCTGGGCCAGCATCGCGGTGAACGCGTGCGGGCTGCCGGGGAAGACACCGGCGAGGCCGTGCGGGTGGTCGGAGACGAGGGCCAGCAACTCCTGGGCGCGGCCCGCGAACGAGCCGGGCGTCAGCACCTCGACGCGCGCCGCGAACTCGTACTCCCAGTCGCCGACCCGCTTGGCCACGCCCAGCGGAAGAGGGGTGCTGGATCCGGGGATGCACGCGACCGTCTCCGAACAGCCGCCCCGCTCCTCCTCCAGCAGTACCTGGTGGGACGCGCCGAGCAGTCTCAACTGCAGCTTCGCCCCCGTCAGTTCCAGATCGAGGGTGGCCAGGGCGGGCAGCGGCTCGCGCCCGAGCGCCCAGGCGAGATCGGCGGCACGGGTATCGGTGTAGGAGGTGTTCAGGGTCGTGAGCATGGATCGGCTCCGCTAGCACGCACAGATGGGGGGAGTTCGGCCATGTCAGCCCGATCAGCCCAGCCTGCCCGGCTGGGGAGGGGAGTCTGCGGGACGTCCGAGGGGCTGCGTAGGTGGTTAAGAGGGAATCATGGACAGTGGCGCCGCCACAGCGTTTTTACCCAACTTCGTGGGGTTTCCATCCCTCAGAGGGCTCCACAGCTCAACTGTTCAACTATGGCGTACGCCGGGCGCACGCCGCGACCCGGAAATGCGACGGCCGGGGGGCCGCCGGGTGGCGTACCCCGCCGGGGCCCCCGAGCGGGCCGCGCCCCGCGGTGTACGGCGGCGGCC
>NZ_JBFAET010000013.1:0-98401 GCF_040642095.1 Streptomyces sp. NPDC020362 | reverse complement strand
CCCGCGGGGGGGGGCCCCCCCCCCCTCGGGCGCCCCCCCCGCCCCTCGCGCGCGTCCGCGCCTCCCCCGGGGCAGAATGCCGGTGTGAACGCCGACAGCAGCACGGCCCCGCCGCTGCCCCCGCAAGCCGTCCCGTACCCGGCTCCGTCCGCCTCGGTGGGGCGGCGGCTCGCCGTCCCGGCCGGGCTGATCGCGGCCGTCGCCGGGGCCTTCGCCTACGTCGGCACCGTCGATCCCAACGAGCCCGGCCACTACCCGGTGTGCCCCCTGTACCGGTTCACCGGCCTGTACTGCCCGGGCTGCGGTGGACTGCGCAGCGCGCACGCCTTCGTGCACGGAGACTTCCTCGCCGCCCTGCAGGACAACGCGGCGGGCGTGGCCGCCTACCTGGGCTTCGCCGTGCTGTGGAGCGTCTGGGTGGTCCGCGCGGTGCGGGGCAGACCGATGCGGTTCGAGCCGGGGCCGGCACAACTGTGGGCCGTCGGCGCGCTGCTGCTGGTCTTCACGGTGGTCCGGAACCTGCCGTTCGGCGGCTGGCTGCATCCCTGATCGTCCACGGAATGTCCAGGTAATGGGACCGAAATGGAGCGGATGCAGGGCCTTCGTGCAGCTCCGGATACCATCGTAGTGACCAAGGGTTTTCAAAGCCCGGAGGAACAACCGTCTGAAAGGGGGCCGCTCGCGTGAGCGTGCTCGACGAGATCATCGACGGAGTCCGTGCCGACCTCGCGGAGCGGCAGGCACGCGTCAGCCTCGACGAGCTCAAGGAGCGTGCGGCGAAGGCCCCCGCCGCCAAGGACGGGGTGGCCGCGCTCAAGGGCGACGGGGTCAAGGTGATCTGCGAGGTCAAGCGCTCCAGCCCCTCCAAGGGCGCGCTGGCCGCGATCGCCGACCCGGCCGGGCTCGCCGCGGACTACGAGGCCGGCGGCGCCGCCGTCATCTCCGTGCTCACCGAACAGCGCCGCTTCGGCGGCTCGCTGGCGGACCTTGAGGCCGTCCGTGCGCGCGTGGACATCCCGGTGCTGCGCAAGGACTTCATCGTCACGTCGTACCAGCTGTGGGAGGCCCGGGCCTACGGGGCCGACCTCGCGCTGCTGATCGTCGCCGCCCTCGACCAGCCGGCCCTGGAGTCGCTGATCGAGCGTGCGGTGTCCATCGGACTCACCCCGCTCGTCGAGGTGCACGACGAGGAGGAGGTCGAGCGGGCCGTGGACGCGGGTGCGCGGATCATCGGCGTCAACGCGCGCAACCTCAAGACGCTGGAGGTCGACCGCGGCACCTTCGAGCGGATCGCGCCCGAGATCCCCGAAAGCATCGTGAAGGTCGCGGAGTCCGGTGTGCGCGGACCGCACGACCTGATCGCCTACGCGAACGCGGGTGCGGACGCGGTCCTGGTCGGCGAATCCCTCGTCACCGGGCGCGACCCGAAGGCCGCCGTCTCCGACCTGGTCGCCGCGGGCGAGCACCCCGCGCTGCGGCACGGCCGGGGCTGACCCGCCGATAGGCTGGCCTGCGATGATGCTTCCGATCACCCCGGCGACGCGGGATCCCTATGCCCGCCTCGCCCGCGGCTGCCGGCCCCGAGGCTGCCGTGCCCCCGCACGACGGGTGCACGGGCGGCGGGTCCGCTATGTGATCGGTGACGAGCCCGGTCAGGTGAACGGCATGCGATGGCGCTGCAACGCGCGCGTGTCACCCTCGGTGAGCTGAACCGCCCCGGCCTGTGATCGCCGGTTGCCCGTGAGGAGCGACGGCAACACGTGGGGCCCGGACCGACCGGCACCGCCGGGAGGGCCACGGCCGCCCCGGCACCCGCCGACTCCGCCGTCGGAGCCGACCACCGTTTCGACGGGCGGCTCGCGACTGCCGGAGACGGAGAACCCCGAACGCCCCGAACGGGCCCACGCCCCACGCCACTTCACGAGACCCGTGGTCGCGGCGCGGCTCCTCGTTCGGCGGGATCCCTGGATTGCGGCCGCGGATTCCCGTTCGGCGGGGTGCCTGGCACACGGTCCTGGTTTCCCCGTTCGCGGGATCTCCGGGCTCGCGGCCTCGGTCCCTCGCTCGGCGGGATTCCCGGCTCGTGGTCGTGGTTCCTGGTCCGGTGGGGTTCCTGGCTCGCAGCTGTGGTCTCCCGTTCGGTGGGGTTCCTGGCTCGCAGCCGTGGTCTCCCGTTCGGTGGGGTGCCCGGCTTGCAGCTGGGGTTCCTCGCTCGGTGAGGTGCCCGGCCCGCGGTCGTGGTTTCCCCGTTCGGCGGGGTCGCCCGGCTCGCAGTCGTGGTTCCCGTTCGGCGAGGCCCTGCCCGCAGGGCCAGGGCCTCCGTGCCGGGAGGGCCATGTCCCGCCCCTGCCGACGGCAAGGGCGGGCGGGTGGGAAAGGCACTGTGAGGGCAGCACGCGCCTGTCGTATGTACCCCAAGTCCTTCAACCGGGGCCCAGCCCCTGCGAGGTATCCGTATGCCCAGCGAGTTCTTCATCCCCGACCCCACCGGTCAGGTGCCCAGCACCGAGGGCTACTTCGGCGCGTTCGGCGGAAAGTTCATCCCGGAGGCCCTCGTCGCCGCCGTGGACGAGGTCGCCGTCGAGTACGACAAGGCGAAGGCCGACCCCGAGTTCGCCCGTGAGCTCGACGACCTGCTCATGAACTACACCGGCCGGCCCAGCGCCCTCACCGAGGTGCCGAGGTTCGCCGAACACGCCGGCGGCGCCCGCGTCTTCCTCAAGCGGGAAGACCTCAACCACACCGGCTCCCACAAGATCAACAACGTCCTCGGCCAGGCCCTGCTCACCAGGCGCATGGGCAAGACCCGCGTCATCGCGGAGACCGGCGCCGGCCAGCACGGCGTCGCCACCGCCACCGCCTGCGCCCTCTTCGGCCTCGACTGCACCATCTACATGGGCGAGGTCGACACCCAGCGCCAGGCCCTGAACGTGGCCCGCATGCGCATGCTCGGCGCCGAGGTGGTCGCCGTGAAGTCCGGCAGCCGCACGCTCAAGGACGCCATCAACGAGGCGTTCCGGGACTGGGTGGCGAACGTCGACCACACCCACTACCTGTTCGGTACGGTCGCCGGCCCGCACCCCTTCCCGGCCATGGTCCGCGACTTCCACCGGGTCATCGGCGTCGAGGCGCGACGGCAGCTCCTGGAGCGCGCCGGGCGGCTTCCCGACGCCGCCGTCGCCTGCGTGGGCGGCGGCTCCAACGCCATCGGCCTCTTCCACGCCTTCATCCCCGACGAAGGCGTCCGCCTGATCGGCTGCGAACCGGCGGGCCACGGAGTGGAGACCGGCGAGCACGCGGCCACCCTGACCGCGGGCGAGCCCGGCATCCTGCACGGCTCCCGCTCCTACGTCCTGCAGGACGAGGAGGGCCAGATCACCGAGCCGTACTCCATCTCGGCCGGCCTGGACTACCCCGGCATCGGTCCGGAGCACTCCTATCTCAAGGACAGCGGCCGCGCCGAGTACCGCGCGGTCACCGACGACGCCGCCATGCAGGCCCTGCGCCTGCTGTCGCGCACCGAGGGCATCATCCCGGCCATCGAGAGCGCCCACGCCCTCGCCGGTGCCCTGGAGGTCGGCAAGGAACTGGGCAAGGACGGGTTGATCGTGATCAACCTGTCCGGCCGCGGCGACAAGGACATGGACACCGCCGCCCGCTACTTCGGCCTCTACGACACCGACGCCGAGGTGGCCGCCAACGCAGCCGACACCGCCGAGATCGAGGGGGACGCCAAGTGAACGGCGCTGCATTCATTGGTGGAAAGGGCCGGCTGCTGAGCGACACCCTCGCCGGCACGAAGGCCGAGGGGCGCTCCGCCCTCATCGCCTACCTCCCGGCCGGGTTCCCGACCGTGGACGGCGGCATCGAGGCGATCAAGGCCGCCTTCGACGGCGGCGCCGACATCGTCGAGGTCGGCCTGCCGCACAGCGACCCGGTGCTCGACGGCCCGGTCATCCAGACCGCCGACGACATCGCCCTGCGAGGCGGTGTGAAGATCGCCGACGTCATGCGCACGGTCCGCGAGGCCCACGCGGCCACCGGCAAGCCGGTGCTCGTCATGACGTACTGGAACCCCATCGACCGCTACGGCGTCGAGCGCTTCACCGCCGAGCTGGCCGAGGCCGGCGGAGCGGGCTGCATCCTGCCCGACCTGCCGGTCCAGGAGTCGGCGCTGTGGCGGGAGCACGCCGAGAAGCACGGTCTCGCGACCGTCTTCGTCGTCGCGCCCAGCAGCAAGCACGAGCGGCTCGCCCAGATCACCGCGGCGGGCAGCGGTTTCGTCTACGCGGCCTCGCTGATGGGCGTCACCGGCACCCGCGCGTCCGTCGGGGCGCAGGCCCAGGACCTGGTCGAACGCACCCGGGCCACGGGCACCCCGCTGCCGGTCTGCGTCGGGCTGGGCGTCTCCAACGCGGCCCAGGCCGCCGAGGTCGCGGGCTTCGCCGACGGTGTCATCGTCGGCTCGGCGTTCGTGAAGCGGATGCTGGACGCCCCGGACCACGCCTCCGGCCTCGAAGCGGTGCGCGGGCTCGCCGGGGAGCTGGCGAAGGGTGTTCGCGGAAAGGCGTAACCGACCGTAGTTGCACGCTCTTCTTTCGTAGTGTTTCGTGACTGTCCGTAGTTGTTCGCAACGGAAGATTCGGTCACTCGAACGAGTGGACCTCGGGCCGGGGAGGCGCGCTGCGCCTCCCCGGTTCGTTCTGGGGGTGTGAGCGAGAAGAACCGTGACGGAAAGCGCACCGCCCGGGAGCGGCTGGCGGTCGAGCGCGACAAGCAGAAGGCCGCGGACAAGCGACGGCGCACGCTGATCGTGGGCGCGAGCGTCGTCTGCGTCCTTGGCCTCGCGGCGGTGATCGGCGTGATCGCCGCGAACGCGGGCAAGGACAAGGGCGGCAGTGCGGGCCCCGTCGTGGCGCCCTCCGGAGCGCAGGGCAAGGACAGCCTCGCGATCCCGGTCGGCAAGGACGGCGCCAGGGCGACGCTCACCATCTGGGAGGACTTCCGCTGTCCGGCCTGCCAGGCCTTCGAGACGGCGTACCGGTCCACGCTCCACGAGCTGGAGGACGGGGGCAAGCTCAGAATCGAGTACCACCTGGTCCGGCTGATCGACGGCAACCTCGGCGGCACCGGCTCGCTGCGCGCGGCCAACGCCGCCGCCTGCGCCCAGGACGCCGGAAAGTTCCGCGATTTCCACGACGTGCTGTACGCGAACCAGCCCAAGGAGACCGACGACGCCTTCGCGGACAACGACAAGCTGATCCAGCTGGCCGGCAAGGTGAACGGCCTCGACACCCCCGCGTTCCGCAAGTGCGTCAATGACGGCGCCCACGACAACTGGGTGAACAAGTCGCAGAAGGCCTTCCAGTCCGGCGGCTTCACCGGCACGCCCACCGTCCTGTTCAACGGCAAGAACATCTACCAGGACCAGACGCTGACCCCGGCGAAGCTGAAGCAGCTGGTGGAGCAGGCCAACCAGGGGTAAGCGTTTCTCACGTCCCCGTTATGTACCCGTTGCCGGGCTGCTTGCCGCCCTCCCGGCCCGGCACGGTAGCGTCGACCTTGCCATGAACCTTGCCTACATTCCCAGCCCGTCGCACGGGGTGCTCTACCTCGGGCCCATTCCGCTGCGCGGTTACGCCTTCTGCATCATCATCGGCGTCTTCGTCGCCGTCTGGCTCGGCAACAAACGCTGGATCGCCCGGGGCGGGCGGACCGGCACGGTCGCCGACATCGCGGTCTGGGCCGTCCCCTTCGGCCTCGTCGGAGGCCGGCTCTACCACGTGATCACGGACTACGAGCTGTATTTCAGCGAGGGCCGTGACTGGGTGGACGCCTTCAAGGTGTGGGAGGGCGGCCTCGGAATCTGGGGCGCCATCGCCCTGGGCGCGCTCGGCGCGTGGATCGGTGCGCGGCGCCGGGGCATCCCGATGCCCGCCTACGCCGACGCCGTCGCGCCCGGCATCGCCTTCGCGCAGGCCATCGGCCGCTGGGGCAACTGGTTCAACCAGGAGCTGTACGGGCGCGAGACGCATGTGCCCTGGGCGCTGCACATCACCTCCTCCGAGGGCGGCCGGGTGCCGGGCTACTACCACCCGACGTTCCTGTACGAGTCGCTGTGGTGCATCGGCGTCGGCTTCCTGGTCATCTGGGCCGACCGTCGCTTCAAGCTGGGTCATGGCCGGGCGTTCGCCCTGTACGTCGCCGCGTACTGCGTGGGCCGCGGCTGGATCGAGTACATGCGGGTCGACGACGCCCACCACATCCTGGGCCTCCGCCTCAACGACTGGACCGCGCTGATCGTTTTCCTGCTGGCGGTGACGTACATCGTGGTGTCGTCGAAGAAGCGCCCGGGCCGGGAAGCAGTCGTCGAACCGGGTGTCTCCGACGGTCCGGCCGAGGACCGGACCGAGGCCGACGCGAAGACCGAAGCCGGCGGGGCGACGGACGCCGACGGGGCGACGGAGTCAGGCGGGGCGACGGAGGCCGACGGGAAGGCCGCGGTGGAGGAGAACGCCGGGGACAAGGCCGAGGCCGAGCCAGAGGCCGTGGAGGCGGAGGACGAGGCGGAGTCGGCGAAGAAGAGCTGACCGCCGCGCCGTACGACACCGAGGGCGCCAGGACCACGCGGCGACAGCCGCACATGGACAGGTCCGGGCGCCCTCGGTGCGTGTCCGGGGCATGGGGTGCCGACCGCGGCGAGTCCGCCACCGCCGGCCACTGCCGGCCACCGCCGGTCGTGGTGGCGGGCCGCCGCTGCGGGTGGGCAGAGGCAGGCGCTGAACCCGCGAGGTCGGCGAGGTCATTCTCTGTGTGTCGGCGACGTCATTCTCCGCGGCCGGCGAGGTCACTCTCTGCGAGCCAGCGACAAGGTCCGCCGGGCCGTCGCCACCACCGCGGCGTCGATGAAGCGACCGTCGGGGAGCGCCTGGGCGCCCTCGTTCGCCGCCGCTGCCTTGATGATCGTTTCCGCTTCCTCGATCTCCGCGGACGTGGGGAGGTACGCCTGCTGGATCACCGGGAGCTGGCGCGGGTGGATCGCCGCGCGGCCCAGGAAGCCGAGGGCGCGGCCGTGGGCGCAGGAGGCGGCGAGGCCGTCCAGGTCACGGATGTCGGGGTGGACGGACTGGGGCGGCGGGGCGAGGCCCGCCGCACGGGCGGCGACGACCACCCGGGAACGGGGCCAGTCGAGGCCCGCGTCGGCCCGGACGCCCAGGTCGGCCCGCAGATCGGCCTCGCCGAGGGAGACACCGCGCAGGGACGGGTGGGCGGTGGCGATCGCGTACGCGTGCTCGATGCCGAGGGCCGATTCCAGGAGGGCGTACAGGGGCAGCGGTGTGGCCACGGCGACCTGCCTGATCTGGTCCGCGCAGGTCACCTTCGGCAGCCGTAGCCCGGACACCCCCGGCAGTGCGGCCAGTGCCGTGAGGTCCGCGCACGCCCAGGGCCCGTCCAGTGCGTTGACGCGGACGTGGACCGGGACCGGCTGCGGCTCACGCAGGCGTTCGGCGGTGGCCGTCCGGGCGTACTCCTTGCGGTCGGGGGCGACCGCGTCCTCCAGGTCGATCACCACCACGTCGGCGCTCGCGGCCAGCGCCTTGGTCACCACCGGCGGCCGGTCGCCGGGGACGTAGAGCCAGGTGAGCGGGAACGGCGTCATACGGCGCCCTCCGCGCGCAGGGCCCGCAGACGGGCCGGGGTGAGGCCCAGCTCGGTGAGCACCGCGTCGGTGTCGGCGCCGTGCGGGCGCCCGGCCCAGCGGATCGCGCCGGGTGTGGCGGACAGCCGGAAGAGGACGTTCTGCATGCGCACCGGGCCCAGCTCCGGGTCGTCGACGGTGGTGACCGTGTCCAGGGCCTGGTACTGGGGGTCGGCCATGACGTCCCGGACGTCCTGGACCGGGGCCACCGCAGCCTCCGCCCGCTCGAAGGCCGCGAGGACCTCGGCGCGGGTGCGGGCCGCGATCCAGGAGCCCACCGCCTCGTCCAGCACGTCGGCGTGCGCGGCACGCTCCGTGCCCGTGGCGAACCACGGTTCCTCGATCAGCTCCGCACGGCCCACCAGCCGCAGCACCCGTTCCGCCACCGACTGCGCTGAGGTCGAGACGGCGACCCAGCGTCCGTCGGCGGTGCGATAGGTGTTGCGCGGGGCGTTGTTGGCGGACCGGTTGCCGGTGCGTTCCTGGACGTGTCCGAGCTGGTCGTACCAGGTGGGCTGGGGGCCGAGGACGGCGAGGATCGGCTCGATGATCGCCATGTCCACGACCTGCCCCGTGCCGGTCCGGTCACGGGCCGCCAGGGCCGTCAGCACGGCGTACGCGGTCGCCAGGCCCGCGACGGAGTCCGCGAGCCCGAAGGGCGGGAGCGTCGGCGGCGCGTCCGGTTCGCCGGTGAGCGCCGCGAAACCGCTCATCGCCTCGGCGAGCGTGCCGAAGCCGGGCCGGTGGGCATACGGGCCGAACTGGCCGAAGGCCGTGACCCGGGCCAGGACCAGCCGCGGGTTGGCGGCGGACAGCTCCGCCCAGCCCAGCTCCCACTTCTCCAGGGTGCCGGGGCGGAAGTTCTCGATCACCACGTCGGCGGTCTCCGCGAGGCGGAGCAGCACCGCGCGGCCGCCGGGCTTGGACAGGTCGACGGTGATGGCGCGCTTGTTGCGGCCGAGCACCTTCCACCACAGTCCGACGCCGTGCTTCGCCGGGCCGTGGCCCCGGGACGGGTCGGGCCGCTCCGGATGCTCCACCTTGATCACCTCGGCGCCGAAGTCACCGAGCAGGGTGGCGGCGATGGGGCCGGCGAAGAGGGTCGCCAGGTCGAGGACCCGCAGGCCGTCGAGGGCCCTGATCCCCGGGTGCGCACGCGCGGTCGTCCGCGATGGTGCCGTCGTGGGCGTCGTGGGCGTCGTGGGCGTCGTGGGCGTCGTCGTGCTCGCGCTCGTGCTCGCGCTCGTGCTCATGCGGTGTACTGCGCATCGATCTCCGAGCGGTACGGCATCGACGCCGACGCTCCCTCCCGCTGCACGGACAGGGCCGCGGCGGCGGCCGCCCAGGACAGGGCCTCCCGCACCGGCTTCTCCTCGGCGAGGGCCACCGCGAGCGCGCCGACGAAGGTGTCGCCCGCGCCGGTGGAGTCCAGGGCCTTCACCCGGGGCGCGGGCACCACCAGGCGCTCGGCGCCCCGGGCCAGGTACAGGCTGCCGGTCGCGCCGAGCGTGACGACGACCTCCGGGACCAGCTCCAGCAGGACGGCGGCCGCCTCGCCCGGGTCGGTGCGGCCGGTGAGGGTGACCGCCTCGTACTCGTTCGGGACCAACAGGTCGATGGCGGCGAGGAGTTCGGGCGGGAGCGGCTGGGCGGGGGCCGGGGTGAGGACCGTACGCACACCGTGCCGACGGGCGGCCTGCGCGCCCGCGACGACCGCGGCCAGCGGGATCTCCAGCTGGAGCAGCAGGGCGTCCGCGGAGGCGATCAGTCCCTCGTCGCCGGGGGAGAGGTGGTCGACGGTGCCGTTGGCGCCGGGGATCACGACGATGGAGTTGCCGCCCTCGTCGTCCACCACGATGTGCGCGGTGCCGGACGGACCCTCGACCGTGCGCAGGAAGTCGGTGTCCACGCCGGAGTGTTCGAGGGTGTCGCGCAGGCGCAGGCCGAAGGCGTCGTTGCCGACGGCGCCGATCACCGAGACCGTGGCGCCGGCGTGGGCCGCGGCGATCGCCTGGTTGGCGCCCTTGCCGCCGGGGATCGTACGGAACTCCCGGCCCGTCACGGTCTCGCCGCGCTGTGGGGCCTTGGTGACGTAGGTGACGAGGTCCATGTTCGTGCTGCCGAGGACGGCGATGTGGGTCATGGGCGGATCGCCTCCAGGTGGGTGAGGTGGGCGAGGGTGTCGAAGCCGGTGCCGTCGAAGTCGGCGACAGTGGTGGCGAGGCGGTTCTTCAGCGGGGCCCGCCAGCGGTCCGGGAGCGCGCGCGGGGTGCCGGCGAGGAGGCCGGAGATGCTGCCCGCGGTCGCACCGTTGGAGTCGGTGTCCCAGCCTCCCGACACCGCACGGCAGACGGAGCCGGTGAAGTCGCCGTCCGCGTGCGTGAGGGCGGCGACGACCAGGGCGGTGTTGGGCAGGGCGTGGACCCAGTGGTGGGTGGGGGAGTGGGCGGCGTGGAGTTCGTCCACGACGTCGTCGAAGTCCCGGTGCCTCGTGGCCACTCGCAGAGCGTGGTCGATCGCCTTCGCCAGGCGGGAGCGGGGCGGGACCACGGTGCGGCCGGTGCGCAGGCAGGCGTGGACGTCCTGGCTGCCCGTGGCCGCCTCGGCTAGGACGGCGGCCGTGAACATCGCCGCGTAGACGCCGTTGGCGGTGTGGGTGAGGACCGCGTCGCGGTGGGCCTGCTCGGCGGCGGCCGCCGGGTCGCCCGGGTTGGTCCAGCCGTGGATGTCGGCGCGGATCAGGGCGCCGATCCATTCCCGGAACGGGTTGCGGTGGCGGGCGGTGTGCGGGGGTTCGATGCCGGTGAGGAGGTTGCGGAAGGCGACGCGTTCGGCGGTGAAGGTGCGGCCGGGCGGGAGTTCCTCCAGCCAGAGCCTCGCCACGTCGGCGGTGGTGAAGGTCCTTCCGTGGCGCTGCAGCAGGAGGAGGTTGAGGAGGGGGTAGTTGAGGTCGTCGTCCTCGGGCATGCCGTCGATGTTCTCGGCGAGGGAGGACGGGGCCGAGCGGCGGTTCCAGGGGTAGCGGGCGAGGAGGTCCTCGGGGACACCCCGTGCCGTGAACCACGTGGACAGGGGCCAGTTGCCGGTGGACCGCGCAAGAGCGCGGATGCCGTCCAGCGGGAGCTTCTCCACGGGCTTGCCGAGCAGACAGCCGATGGCCCGGCCCAGCCAGGCCGCTTCGAGGGCGAGCGGGGCGGGCGCCGGGCGGGGGGCGCCCGGAGGCTCGGGCCAGTCGGGGCACAGCGCCCTGATCCCCGCCAGGTCCGTCGGCTCCTCCTCGGCCAGCGCGCTGGGCAGGTCGGCGAGTTCGTCCAGCAGGTCCTCCGCCAGCAGGCGCAGATAGCGGGACGCCCGTGCCGGTGAGGCGCCGGCGCGGTCCGGGGCGTCCGGACCTCCGGCCGCGCGCCACCGGGCCTCGATCCTCGACGGCTGACGGCCGTCCAGACGGGCCTGGCGGAGTTCGTGACCCAGCAGGTCCTCCGGCTGGACCCAGGTCAGTCGGAGCATGGCGTGCCTCCGAGCGCCGCGAAGGCCTGCTCGTGTGCGCGCCGGCGGTGTACGTCCCGTTCGAAGACCTCGCGCGTGACCTCCGTCAGCGTGCGGGCCGGTTCCCACAGGTCGAGACGGCTCGCCTCCGCCACCGTCTTCGCCCAGTCCTCGGGCACCGGCGAGCCCAGGGCGCCCGCGAGGGCACCGGCCATGGTGGCGATCGAGTCGCAGTCCCGGCCGTAGTTGACCGAACCCAGGACCGCCTGGCGGAAGTCGCCGCCGGTCAGCAGCACCATGCCCAGGGCGACGGGGAGTTCCTCGATGGAGTGCAGACGGGAAGGGCGGCGGGCGCCGAGGGAGGGAGCGCGGTAGTCGGGGCCGACCGTGTCGTACGGGGCCACCGCCGCGCGCAGCCGGGCCGGGGCCGACTCCAAGTCCCTGCAGCCGCGGGCCGCTTCGCAGACCTTCTCGATCGCCGTGCGCGTGCCGTCCCGCGCCAGGGACAGACAGGCGGTCACGACCGAGTGAGGGGTCGCGCCCGGTGCGCAGGCGGCGGCGACGGCCGCGGCGAAGACCCCGGCCGCCTCCCTGCCGTACGACGACTGGTGCGCGCCCGCGACGTCCAGCGCCTCGGCGTACGCGGCGGCCGGGTTGGCCGCGTTGACCAGGCCGACGGGGGCCATGTACATCGCCGCGCCGCAGTTGACGATGTTGCCGACGCCCGCTTCCCGCGGATCCACGTGACCGTAGGCCAGCCGCGCCACGAGCCACTTCTCGGCGAGGAACAGGCGCTGCAGCGGCAGCGCCTCGGCCTCCAGCTCCGGGATCCAGCGCGGGGTGGTCATCAGGTCCGGCACCAGGTGGTCGGCGACGGCGTACGCGTCCAGGTGGTCGCGGACGCGGTCGTAGACCCGCACCAGCGCGTGGGTCATCAAGGTGTCGTCGGTGACGTGGCCGTCGCCCTTGTGGTATGGGGCGATGGGGCGGGCGGTGCGCCAGGCGTCGCCGTGCCAAGGGCCGACGATCCCGTGGACCCGGCCGCCGTGACGGTCGGCGATCTGCTCGGGGGAGTAACCCTCGACGGGGCCGCCGAGCGCGTCGCCGACGGCGGCTCCGACCAGGGACCCGGTGATCCGTCCGTCGAGACCGTTCAGACCCGCTCCGCTGCTTTCTTCTCCTATGGGCGTCATGCCCCGAATCATCCTCCTGGTCGGGCCCGTTGTGCGGCTTCCAGGAGTCCGGCGAGTTCCACCAGGTCGGTGCCGGTGAGGCGGGGCAGGGCGCAGCCGGACAGGGTGCGGCAGGCGTCCCGCCAGGAGGTCGGTACGGCCGCGCCGCCGCCCAGGGCGCCGGTGAGGGCGCCCGCGAGCGCGGGGGCCGAGTCGGCGACCCGGGACAGACAGGCGGCGGCGGGGACGGCCTCGGCGATACGGCCCCGCGCTGCCGTGACCAGGGCGAGGGCGACGGGGACGGTCTCGGCGGCGGCGATGCCGTAGCTGTAGACGTGGTCGACGATCTGGTGTTCCAGGGGCGGGACGAGGGCGAAGGCCGACTCGCCCTCCTCGGCCAGGGCGAGGGCGTGGCGGGTGTTGCGGCCGATCTCCGTCCGTGCGGGGAGTTCGGCGAGAGCGGCCGCCACACAGGTGTCCGGGTCGGCTCCGGTGAGGGCGAGCGCGAGGGCCGCCGCCATCGCCCGGGCGCCGTGCACGCCGTCGCCGTCCTGGGTGTAGCGGGCGTCGAACTCGGCGAGGTCGGCGGCGCGCCCGGGGTCGCCGGGGTGGGCCACGGCGAGGACGCAGGCGCGTACGCAGGCCGCGTCGTCGAAGTAGTGCGGGTTGTCGTGGCCGGTGGCGGGTGGGCGCAGCCCGGCGGCGAGGTTGCCGAGGCCGGCCCGGACGGAGATGCGGGCGCGCAGGGGGAGGACCGCGGACTCGATCTCGGGGGCGCGGTCGGCCGCCGCGGCGACCTCCGCGGCCACGGCGGTCCATGTGAGGTCGATGGCGGTGCGCATACGGCGGTCCCGGCTCAGGTCGCCGAGTACGTCGTCGTCGCCGGCCCGCAGGACCGCCTCCGCGGCGAACGCCGCCCACTCGGCGTCGTCGGAGGGGCCCAGGCGGAGGGGCTCGGGGGGCTGGTTGAGCGCGATCGGTACGGGGAGGGTGGTGGTGGCGTTGGTCTCGGCGAACGTGTCCAGTTCGCGGGTGAGCCTGCGCGTCCACTCGGGCATGCGGGCGGCTCGGTGCCGGGCGGCGGGCCAGCCGGCGGCGTCGCCCGCGGCGAGGCCGAGGAGGAGGCCTTCGATACGACGCGTCATGAGAGGGGCTCGCTGTCCGGATGCCCGGAGTTCCCCGCACCCACCAGGGGACTCCGCCCCCTGGCCCCCCGCCCCTCCACCCACCCACCACCGGACTCGCCCGCTTGAGGGGCGGAAGCGGAGGGGGCCGGTGCCTCGGTCGGGTGAGGGGCGGGAGCGGAGGGGGCCGGTGCCTCGGTCGGGTGAGGGGCGGATGTGAGGGGGGCGGGCGTCTCGGTCTGGTGAGGGGCCGATGCGAGGAGGACGGGTGCTTCGGTCGGGCGGGAGGCAGGGCCGAGGGCAGCGGGCGCCCCGGTCGGTTGTGGGGTGGGAGGGGGTGGTGGGGTGCGCTCGGCAGGCTGGGAGGTGGGTGAGTCGGGTGAGTCGGGTGAGTCGGATGTGGTCGGCTCGGTCGGCCGGGAGGCGGGTCCGAGGAGGGCGGGCGGCTCGGCCGGTTGAGGGGCGGGTGTGAACGGGGCGGGTGTTGCGGTCGGGTGGGCGGCGGGTCCGAGGGCGGCGGGCGGCTCGGTCGATTGAAGAGTGGGCGTGAAAGGGGCGGGCGTCTCGGTCGGTTGCGAGGTGGGCTCGGGGACGGGGGGTCGCTCGGTCGGCCGGGAGGCGGGGCCGAGGAGGGCGGTCGGTGCGGCCGGTTGAGGGGCGGGTGCGAACGGGGCGGGTGCTGCGGTCGGGTGGGAGGCGGGGCCCGGGACGGCGGGTGGCTCGGTCGGGTGGGGGGTGGGCAGCAGCCCCTCCGGCAGGAACCCCGGCACCACCACGCCCGCCCCCCACTTGCCGCCCTCCTCCGGCACCAGCAGTTCCGCCACGTCCAGGATGTGGTGGCCGGCCATGGACGGCAGGCAGCGGCCCCGGGCCGGGCCGATGGCCGAGGCCCATTCCGGCGGGATGGACGCAAGGCCCTGCGTCGCGCCGGACAGGGCGCCGGCCACCGCCGCCGTCGTGTCCGCGTCGCGGCCCATGTTCACCGCCGTGAGGACCGCCTCCCGGAAGTCGCCGTCGGCCGCTGCGTACGCGCCGAAGGCTAGGGCGACCGCCTCGGGTGCCAGGTCGGTCCACGGGTAGCCGCCGATCACCACCGCGGAGCGCACCGCGCGTTCGCCGCGGTGGGCCACGGTCACCGCACGGCGCAGCGAGCGGGCCGTCCAGGAGTCGTCGGGGACGACGGCGAGGGCCGAGGCGATCACCAGCGCGGGCGAGGCGCCCGCCATCGCGGCCGCCACTCCCGCCGCGACCGCCTGGCCGCCGTAGATGCCCTCGCCCTCGTGGCTGACCGAGCCGTCGATCGCCACCAGCCGCGCCGCTTCGGCGGGGCGGCCCGCCGCGAAGACGCCGAAGGGCGCCGCCCGCATCGCCAGGCCGTCGCTCCAGGCGTGGCGGTGCTGCGCGGAGATGGGGGCCGCAAGGCCCCGGCGCAGGTTCTCCAACGTGCCGCGCTCACTGAAGCCCGCGCCGCGGAAGGGGCCCTCGGCCCGGTCGGCGATCCATTCGTGCCAGGCGGCCTCGACATGGGCGGGGGTGAGCGCCGAGCCGTGCCGGGCCAGCAGCAGACCCGAGAAGATCGCGTACTCGGTGTCGTCCGTGCCGCACGGCCGCTCGGTGACGTATCCCGTGATGCGGCCCCAGCGGGCGTGGATCTCGGAGGGCCTGAGGTTCTCCGCGGGTGCCCCGAGCGCATCGCCGACGGCCAGGCCGAGCAGTGCGCCGCGGGCCCGTTCACGGGGTCCGGCGTCGCCCCCGGGCGCCGCGAGCGGGGGAGTGCAGGCAATCGATGCCATGGGCGGCCTCTCCTTCGGGCAGGGGCCTGGGAGCCCCTTTGCGGATGTGTCCCACGGACTCGGACCGCGCGAGCCTCTGTGGGGTCCGCATCACCCGCTCGGCATGTGAGCGGTACTAATCACTAATGAGCGCCCAACGGTAAACCCGCAGGTTAGCCGAGCCTTTCCTTGCTGGCGCCGGGGAAATTATGGGCGTAGATTCTGTGATGTCGAAAAGTAGAACTCGTCCAAAGTTAGCTTTGGCTAAGCTTCCTGGGGGACCCCGCATGGCCATCATCGAAACCGAGGCCGCGCTGCACGAGGCGCACCGTGACAACCACACGCACCGCGACGTCAACGGCGGCTGGCTGCGCCCCGCCGTCTTCGGTGCGATGGACGGCCTGGTCTCCAACCTCGCCCTGATGACCGGAGTGGCCGGCGGATCCGTCAGTCACCAGACGATCGTCATCACCGGGCTCGCGGGGCTCGCCGCCGGTGCCTTCTCCATGGCGGCCGGCGAGTACACCTCGGTCGCCTCCCAGCGTGAACTCGTCGAGGCCGAACTCGACGTCGAGCGGCGCGAACTGCGCAAGCACCCGCAGGACGAGGAGGACGAGCTCGCCGCACTCTATGTGGCCCGCGGGGTCGAGCCGGAACTGGCCCGCGAGGTCGCCCGGCAGCTGTCCAGGGACCCTGAGCAGGCACTGGAGATCCACGCCCGCGAAGAGCTGGGCATCGACCCCGGTGATCTGCCCTCGCCACTGGTCGCCGCCGTGTCCTCGTTCGGGTCGTTCGCGCTCGGCGCCCTGCTGCCCCTCCTGCCCTATCTGCTGGGTGCGGCCGTCCTCTGGCCGGCCGTGCTCCTCGCACTCGCCGGGCTCTTCGGCTGCGGTGCGGTCGTGGCCAAGGTGACGGCGCGCACCTGGTGGTACAGCGGGCTCAGGCAGCTCGCGCTGGGCGGGGCGGCGGCCGGTGTGACGTACGCCCTGGGCAGCCTGTTCGGAACGGCCGTAGGATAGCGCGACGGCTACTTATGCGTTAGGCCGCATAAGCAGCCGTTACTCGCTGGTTTCGAATGCTTAACCACCGGGCATGAGCCGTAAGCGCTGTGGGCAATGACGCCTGCGGTGCATCGCGGGATGAGCGAAGCCGCTCCCCCGCCCCCCTTCGGGCCGTCGGACGCCGATCTGATCGATCTTGTCCCGTTCGGTCCCCCCAACTTTCCGCCACCCGTGTGCGGCACCGCCGTGACCCCGCGGCGCCTGTCGTCACCCGTATGGCGTCCGCATGTTGGAACGCAGTATCCGGTTCCCGGGAATGACTCCATCATGTAATCTCAACGAAATTTCGCCACATCGCAGAGGGCCAACGTCGTCCCTCGGCACCTGCCACATGCCACATGACGACGACGGGAGAGCCGATGCGTACGCCGCGCCAGCCGTCCCAGCATTCCGAGAATGGCCAGAACTGGTCGTTCATGGATGCTCGCCCTGCTGCACAGGGTATGTACGACCCCCGCAACGAGCACGACGCCTGTGGCGTCGGCTTCGTGGCCACCCTCACCGGCGAGGCGAGCCACGCGCTGGTCGAGCAGGCGCTCACGGTTCTGCGCAACCTGGAGCACCGCGGCGCCACCGGCTCCGAGCCGGACTCCGGCGACGGAGCAGGCATCCTCTCCCAGGTGCCGGACGCCTTCTTCCGTGAGGTGGCCGCATTCGAACTCCCCGCGGCGGGCTCGTACGCCGTCGGTATCGCCTTCCTCCCGGAGGACGGGACCCAGGACGCCGTCTCGAAGATCGAGACGATCGCGTCCGAGGAGGGTCTGACCGTCCTCGGCTGGCGCGAGGTCCCCGTCGCCCCGGAGCTGCTGGGCGCGACCGCCCGCTCCACCATGCCGGTCTTCCGCCAGATCTTTGTCGCCGACGGCGCCAGCGAGGGCATCGCGCTGGACCGCAAGGCCTTCGTGCTGCGCAAGCGCGCCGAGCGCGAGGCAGGCGTCTACTTCCCGTCGCTCTCCGCCCGCACGATCGTCTACAAGGGCATGCTGACCACCGGCCAGCTGGAGCCCTTCTTCCCGGACCTGTCCGACCGCCGCTTCGGCTCGGCCATCGCGCTCGTCCACTCGCGCTTCTCCACGAACACCTTCCCGTCGTGGCCGCTCGCGCACCCCTACCGCTTCGTCGCGCACAACGGTGAGATCAACACCGTCAAGGGCAACCGCAACTGGATGCGCGCCCGCGAGTCCCAGCTGGTCTCCGACCTCTTCGGCGACCGGAACCTGGAGCGGATCTTCCCGGTGTGCACGCCGGACGCCTCCGACTCGGCGTCCTTCGACGAGGTGCTCGAACTCCTGCACCTCGGCGGCCGCTCGCTGCCGCACTCCGTGCTGATGATGATCCCGGAGGCGTGGGAGAACCACGACTCCATGGACCCGGCCCGGCGCGCCTTCTACGGCTACCACTCCACGATGATGGAGCCCTGGGACGGCCCCGCCTGCGTCACCTTCACCGACGGCACCCAGGTCGGCGCAGTCCTCGACCGCAACGGTCTGCGCCCCGGCCGCTACTGGGTCACCGACGAGGGCCTGGTCGTCCTCGGCTCCGAGGTCGGCGTCCTCGACATCGACCCGGCCCGGGTCGTGCGCAAGGGTCGTCTGCAGCCCGGCAAGATGTTCCTCGTCGACACCGCCGAGCACCGCATCGTCGAGGACGACGAGATCAAGGCGGCCCTCGCCGCCGAGCAGCCCTACGCGGAGTGGCTGGAGACCGGCGAGATCGAGCTGGGCGACCTGCCCGAGCGCGAGCACATCGTCCACACCCACGCCTCGGTCACCCGCCGCCAGCAGACCTTCGGCTACACCGAGGAGGAGCTGCGCGTCATCGTCGCGCCGATGGCCAAGGCCGGCGCCGAGCCGATCGGTTCCATGGGCACCGACTCGCCGATCGCGGCCCTCTCCGAGCGCCCGCGACTGCTCTTCGACTACTTCACCCAGCTGTTCGCGCAGGTCACCAACCCGCCGCTGGACGCGATCCGCGAGGAGCTGGTCACCTCGCTGCGCTCCTCGCTCGGTCCGGAGGGCAACCTGCTGGAGCCGACCGCGGCGTCCTGCCGCAGCGTGACCCTGCCCTTCCCGGTCATCGACAACGACGAGCTGGCGAAGCTCATCCACATCAACGCCGACGGCGACATGCCCGGCTTCAAGGCCGCGACCCTGGCGGGCCTGTACCGGGTCTCCGGTGGCGGCAACTCCCTCGCCGCGCGCATCGAGGAGATCTGCGCCGAGGCCGACGCGGCCATCGAGAACGGCGCCCGCCTGATCGTCCTCTCGGACCGCCACTCCGACGCCGAGCACGCGCCGATCCCCTCGCTGCTGCTCACCGCGGCCGTCCACCACCACCTCATCCGCACCAAGCAGCGCACCCACGTGGGCCTGCTGGTCGAGGCCGGTGACGTCCGCGAGGTCCACCACGTCGCCCTGCTCATCGGCTACGGCGCCGCCGCCGTCAACCCGTACCTGGCGATGGAGTCCGTCGAGGACCTGGTCCGCGCGGGCACCTTCCTCTCGGACATCGAGCCCGAGAAGGCCATCCGCAACCTGATCTACGCCCTCGGCAAGGGCGTCCTGAAGGTCATGTCCAAGATGGGCATCTCCACCGTCGCCTCCTACCGTGGCGCCCAGGTCTTCGAGGCCGTCGGTCTCGACGACGCCTTCGTGGAGAAGTACTTCAACGGCACGGCCACCAAGATCGGCGGCGTCGGCATCGACGTCATCGCCAAGGAGGTCGCCGCCCGCCACGCCAAGGCGTACCCGGCCTCCGGCATCGCTCCCGCGCACCGCGCGCTGGAGATCGGCGGCGAGTACCAGTGGCGCCGCGAGGGCGAGCCGCACCTGTTCGACCCGGACACGGTCTTCCGCCTCCAGCACTCCACGCGCACCGGCCGCTACGACATCTTCAAGAAGTACACCGAGCGGGTGAACGAGCAGTCCGAGCGGCTGATGACGCTGCGCGGCCTGTTCGGCTTCGAGTCCGGCCGTCAGCCGATCTCCATCGACGAGGTCGAGCCGGCGAGCGAGATCGTCAAGCGCTTCTCCACCGGCGCCATGTCGTACGGCTCCATCTCCAAGGAGGCGCACGAGACCCTCGCCATCGCCATGAACCAGCTGGGCGGCAAGTCCAACACCGGTGAGGGCGGCGAGGACCCGGAGCGTCTGTACGACCCCGCGCGGCGCAGCGCCATCAAGCAGGTCGCCTCCGGCCGCTTCGGCGTGACCTCGGAGTACCTGGTCAACGCCGACGACATCCAGATCAAGATGGCCCAGGGCGCCAAGCCCGGCGAGGGCGGTCAGCTGCCCGGCCACAAGGTCTACCCGTGGGTCGCCAAGACGCGTCACTCGACGCCGGGCGTGGGCCTCATCTCCCCGCCGCCGCACCACGACATCTACTCCATCGAGGACCTGGCTCAGCTGATCCACGACCTCAAGAACGCGAACCCGCAGGCGCGGATTCACGTCAAGCTGGTCTCCGAGGTCGGCGTCGGCACGGTCGCCGCGGGTGTCTCCAAGGCGCACGCCGACGTGGTCCTGATCTCCGGTCACGACGGCGGTACGGGTGCCTCCCCGCTGACCTCCCTGAAGCACGCGGGCGGCCCCTGGGAACTGGGCCTGGCCGAGACCCAGCAGACGCTGCTGCTCAACGGCCTGCGCGACCGGATCGTGGTGCAGACCGACGGCCAGCTCAAGACCGGCCGTGACGTGGTCATCGCCGCGCTGCTCGGCGCCGAGGAGTTCGGTTTCGCGACCGCGCCGCTCGTCGTCTCCGGCTGCGTCATGATGCGTGTCTGCCACCTGGACACCTGCCCGGTCGGCATCGCCACCCAGAACCCGGTCCTGCGCGACCGCTTCGCCGGCAAGGCCGAGTACGTGGTGAACTTCTTCCGGTTCATCGCCGAGGAGGTCCGCGAGCTGCTGGCCGAGCTGGGCTTCCGCTCCATCGAGGAGGCCGTCGGCCACGCCGAGGTCCTCGACGTGGCGCGGGCCGTGGACCACTGGAAGGCGCAGGGCCTGGACCTGGAGCCGCTCTTCCACGTGCCCGAGCTGTCCGAGGGCGCGGTGCGCCACCGGATCGTCGCCCAGGACCACGGCCTGGAGAAGGCCCTGGACAACGAGCTGATCAAGCTCGCCGCGGACGCGCTGGCCGCCTCCGAGGCCACCGAGGCACAGCCGGTGCGCGCCCAGGTCGCCATCCGCAACATCAACCGCACGGTCGGCACCATGCTGGGCCACGAGGTGACGAAGAAGTTCGGTGGCGCGGGCCTGCCCGAGGACACCGTCGACATCACCTTCACCGGTTCGGCCGGCCAGTCCTTCGGGGCCTTCCTGCCGCGCGGCGTCACGCTGCGCCTGGAGGGCGACGCCAACGACTACGTCGGCAAGGGCCTGTCCGGCGGCCGGATCGTCGTCCGCCCGGACCGCGCGGCCGACCACCTCGCCGAGTACTCGACCATCGCGGGCAACACCATCGCCTACGGCGCCACCGGCGGCGAGCTGTTCCTGCGCGGCCGGACCGGCGAGCGGTTCTGCGTCCGCAACTCCGGCGCGCTGGTCGTCTCCGAGGGCGTGGGCGACCACGGCTGCGAGTACATGACCGGCGGTCGCGCGGTGGTCCTCGGCGAGACGGGCCGCAACTTCGCGGCCGGCATGTCCGGCGGTATCGCCTACGTCATCGACCTCGACCGCGACAACGTCAACGTCGGCAACGCCGAGTCGGTCGAGGCGCTGGACGACACGGACCGGCAGTGGCTGCACGACGTGGTGCGCCGCCACGCCGAGGAGACCGGTTCGACGGTCGCCGAGAAGCTGCTCGCCGACTGGGACACGGCCGTGCAGCGGTTCAGCAAGATCATCCCCAGCACCTACAAGGCAGTGCTCGCCGCCAAGGACGCCGCCGAGCGAGCGGGTCTCACCGAGACCGAGATCACCGAGAAGATGATGGAGGCGGCGATCAATGGCTGACCCGAAGGGCTTCCTGAACCACGGCCGTGAGGTCGCCACGTCCCGCCCCGTCGCCGAGCGGGTCAAGGACTGGAACGAGGTCTACGTCCCCGGCTCCCTGCTGCCGATCATCAGCAAGCAGGCCAGCCGCTGCATGGACTGCGGCATCCCGTTCTGCCACAACGGCTGTCCGCTGGGGAACCTGATCCCCGAGTGGAACGACTACGCCTACCGCGAGGACTGGGCGGCCGCCCAGGAGCGGCTGCACGCGACCAACAACTTCCCGGAGTTCACCGGTCGCCTCTGCCCGGCCCCCTGCGAGTCGGCGTGTGTGCTCGGTATCAACCAGGCGCCGGTCACCATCAAGAACGTCGAGGTCTCGATCATCGACAAGGCGTGGGAGACCGGGGACGTCGCCCCGCAGATCCCCGAGCGCCTGTCCGGCAAGACGGTCGCGGTCATCGGCTCGGGCCCGGCGGGCCTGGCCGCCGCCCAGCAGCTGACCCGGGCCGGCCACACGGTCGCCGTCTACGAGCGCGCCGACCGCGTCGGCGGCCTGCTCCGCTACGGCATCCCCGAGTTCAAGATGGAGAAGCGGCACATCAACCGCCGTATCGAGCAGATGCGCGCGGAGGGCACCCGCTTCCGCACCGGCATCGAGATCGGCCGCGACCTCAAGGCGACGGACCTGAAGAAGCGGTACGACGCCGTGGTCCTGGCCGTCGGCGCGACGACCGCCCGCGACCTGCCGGTGCCCGGCCGCGAACTCAAGGGCATCTACCAGGCGATGGAGTTCCTGCCGCTGGCCAACAAGGTCCAGGAGGGCGACTACGTCACCACCCCGATCTCGGCCGAGGGCAAGCACGTCGTCGTCATCGGCGGCGGCGACACCGGCGCCGACTGCGTGGGCACCGCCCACCGTCAGGGCGCTGCCTCCGTCACGCAGCTGGAGATCATGCCCCGTCCCAACGACGAGCGGCACGCGACCGGCCAGCCCTGGCCGACCTTCCCGATCCTCTACAAGGTCACCTCGGCCCACGAGGAGGGCGGCGAGCGCATCTACTCGGCGTCCACGACCCACTTCGAGGGCGACGAGGACGGCAACGTCCAGTGGCTGCACCTGGCCGAGGTCGAGTTCGTCGACGGCAAGCTGACCCAGAAGCCGGGCACCGAGCGGAAGATCCCGGCCCAGCTGGTCACCCTCGCCATGGGCTTCACCGGCACCGACCGGGAGAACGGCCTGGTCGAGCAGTTCGGCCTGGAGCTGGACGAGCGCGGTAACATCGCCCGCGACGCCGACTTCCAGACCAACGTGCCGGGTGTGTTCGTCGCCGGTGACGCCGGCCGCGGACAGTCCCTGATCGTGTGGGCGATCGCGGAGGGCCGCTCGGCCGCCCGCGGTGTCGACCGCCGCCTGAGCGGAGCCAGCGACCTGCCGGCACCGATCCGCCCGACGGACCGCGCGCTGGCGGTCTGACGGGTCACCCACAGACGTCCCGTACAAAGGCGTACGGAACACAGACGGCGCCTGCCCACCAAGTCCCCGACCGGACGGATGGGCAGGCGCCGTTGCACGTCCGGCCCCGCTGCGCGGTCGATCCGGTACCACTCGCCGTGGGCGACGCCCTCGGGCAGGCAGCCCGCCGGCACGGTGCCCAGCACGTCGAACCGGTACTCGACCGAGGGGCAGGGCGGCTGATCATCTACGCTCGGCCCGGGGACACGGGAGACGAGGGGGAGCCGGGCATGGCTGCAATCAGTCTGCGCAAGGTGGAGGAGACCGCGCCCGCGCTCGCCGGGCCGTACCGGGAGGCAGGGGTCTGCCTGCGCAAGCACGGCCTGGACGGACTGCGGGCCGCCGTGTACCTGGTGGTCGACTACTCGGGTTCGATGAAGCCGTACTACAAGGACGGCAGCGTGCAGGCGCTCGCCGACCGGGTGCTGGGCCTGTCCGCGCATCTGGACGACGACGGCCGGGTACCGGTGGTCTTCTTCTCCACGGACGTCGACGCGGTCACCGACATCGCCCTCGACGGCCACGAGGGCCGGATCGAGCAGATCGCGGCCGGGCTCGGGCACATGGGCAAGACCAGCTACCACCTGGCGATGGACGCCGTCATCGACCACTACCTGGACAGCGGCGCCACGGACCCCGCGCTGGTCGTCTTCCAGACCGACGGCGGCCCCATCAACAAGCTCGCCGCGGAGCGCTACCTGTGCAAGGCGGCCAAACTGCCGCTGTTCTGGCAGTTCGTCGGCTTCGGCGACCCGGAGAGCCGGCAGTTCGAGTTCCTGCGGAAACTGGACGAGCTGGCGGTGCCCGGCAGGCGCATCGTGGACAACGCCGGCTTCTTCCACGCGGGCCAGGACCCACGGCGGGTCTCCGACACCGACCTGTACGACCGTCTCGTCGGCGAGTTCCCCCACTGGCTGGCGGCGGCACGCGCCGCGGGCGTCGTACGGCCGGCCTGAGCCATGCGCCGACGCCGTCCCCGATCCGCCTGAACTGATCCTCGGTGAGGGAGGGTTCGAGGGCGCCGACGTTCTCCGCCGGATGGGCGGGTGAGGAGCAGGGTCTGCTCGTCGCCGGCCGCACTCCCGGCGGCCGGCGCGTGTACGACGGCGGGGCGCCCGCGACCGTACGCCCCTTCCGCACCCTCCTGGAGGCGGGACTGCCCACCCGGGTGATCCGGGAGGTGCCGGACTGCGTGCGCGGCAGCGAGGCGGAAGCCGAGCCCTGTCCGACGCCGATGCTGCTGGAGCAGGTGCAGGGTCCCGAGGACCGCATCGCCCGGCTGGAGGGCGCGCGGACCTCGCTCACCAGGCTCCCCTGGTCTACTCGCCTCCCGGTCCGGTCGCGTCGTCGAGAACCACGTCCCGGCACTCCTCCGGCGTGCCCCACGCCGTGCGCAGGGCGCGGGCCCTGGTCAGCCACAGGGACAGGTCGTACTCCGTCGTGTACCCGATCGCGCCGTGCAGCTGCAGCGCCGCGCGCGCGGTCGCGTACGCCGCCTCGCACGCCGTCAGCTTGGCGGCGGCCGCATCCGCGGGACGCAGGGACACCGCCGCCCCGAAGAGCAGCGGGCGGGCGAACTCCAGGGCGGTCTTCGCGTCGGCGAGGCGGTGCTTGACCGCCTGGAAGGAGCCGATGGGCACGCCGAACTGCGTGCGCTGCTTCACGTACGCCACCGTCCGGTCGAGCAGGGCGAGGCCCACACCGAGGGCCTGCGCGGCGGTGGCGAGGCGGGCCCAGGTGAGGGCATGGGCGTTCGGCGGGCCGGGGGCGAGGAGTTCCCCGCCGGGGGCCAGCGCGGTCAGACGGCGGGCGGGGTCGAGACCGGGGCGGACCGGGCCGGGGCCCGGGGACAGGTACAGGCCCTCGCCGGTCGGGGCGAGGTGGAGCGTGGCCGCATCGCCGTCCAGGGCGTAACCGCTGGGTGCCGCCACGGTCGCCAGGGTGTCGCCCGCCGCGAGAGAAGGCAGGAACCGCTTGGCCGCCCGGTCCTCGCCGAGCAGCACGGCCGCCGCGACCGTCTCCACCAGCGGCCCCGGCACCGCATGTCTGCCCAGCTCCACGAAGGCGACGGCCAGTTCCACCGGGTGCGGCCCCAGCCCCTCGTACTCCTGCGGCACCGCGAGAGCGAACACCCCCGCCGCTGCGACACGGCGCCACAGCGCACGGCCGCTCGCATGGTCGCCGCGGCTCCAGTCCCGGATCACCGCCGGGGTGTCCGCCGCCGTCAGCATCGCGTTCAGCGAGCCGGCGAAGGCGCGCTGCTCGGCGTCGAGGAGGAAGCGCATCAGCGGCGTCCCTTCGGCAGGCCGAGCAGTCGCTCGGCGACGATGTCGCGCTGGATCTCGTTGGTGCCGGCGTAGATGGGTCCGGCGAGGGAGAAGACGTACCCCTCCGTCCAGGCCGTGTCCGCCAACTCACCCTCCTTGCCCAGCAGATCGAGCGCCGTCTCGTGCAGCGCGAGGTCGTACTCGGACCAGAACACCTTGTTCATGCTGGACTCCGGGCCGAGCGAGGCGCCGTCCAGGAAGCGGGAGGCGGCCGCATAGGTGAACAGCTGGTAGGCACGGGCGCCGATCACCGCGTCGGCCACCCGGGCACGCGCCTGCCCGGGGCGGCCCCGCGCCGTCCACAGCTCGAGCAGCCGGGCGGCGGAGGCGAGGAAGCGGCCGGGGGAGCGCAGGGTGAGGCCACGCTCGTTGCCCGCCGTGGACATCGCGATCCGCCAGCCCTGCCCGGGCTCGCCGATCACGTCCTCGTCCGGCACGAACACCTCGTCCAGGAACAGCTCCGCGAAGGCCGGTTTCCCGTCCAGGCGGCCGATCGGGCGGACGGTGACGCCGGGGGCGCGCAGATCGAACATGAGGTAGGTGAGCCCCTGGTGGGGCTTCGCGGTGCCGGGGTCGGTGCGGAACAGGCCGAAGGCCCGGTCGGCGAAGGCCGCCCGCGAGGACCAGGTCTTCTGCCCGGTCAGCAGCCAGCCGCCGTCCGTCCGTACGGCCCTGGAGGTGAGCGAGGCCAGGTCGGAGCCCGCCTCCGGCTCGGACCAGGCCTGCGCCCAGACCACCTCGCCGGAGGCCATCGGGGGCAGCACCCGCGCGCGCTGCTCCGCGGTGCCGTGGTCTAAGAGGGTCGGGGCGAGGAGGCTGACGCCGTTCTGGCCCACCCGGCCGGGCGCCCCCGCCGACCAGTACTCCTCCTCGAAGACCAGCCACCCGATGAGGGAGGCCGCACGGCCGCCGTACTCCTCGGGCCAGGACACCACCGACCAGCGGTCCGCGGCCAGTTCCGCCTCCCACGCGCGGTGTGCCGCGAAGCCCTCCGCGGTCTCCAGGGAGGGCAGCGGGGTGCGGGGCACGTGTTCCTGCAGCCAGGTGCGGGCCTCGGCGCGGAACTCCTCGTCGGCCGGAGCATGGGTCAGGTCCACGGTCGCCGTCACCAACCTTCCCTAACAAGTGTTTGGTAGATTAGCGTGGCCCTATGACAAGCGTCGAGAGTCCGGCGTACGAGCCCGGGCACGGACTGTTGCAGGGCCGCACGGCCGTCGTCACCGCGGCGGCCGGCGCGGGCATCGGCGGGGCGACCGCGCGCCGCTTCCTGGAGGAGGGCGCCGGGGTGCTGATCAGCGACGCCCACACACGCCGCCTGAAGGAGCACGAGGCCCGGCTGGGCCGGGAGTTCCCCGGCGCGGTGACGGCGCTGCCCTGCGACGTCACCGACGAGGCCCAGGTGCGGGCGCTGTTCGAGGCGGCCGTACAGGAACACGGAAGACTCGACATCGTCGTCAACAATGCGGGGCTGGGCGGGACTTCGGACCTCGTCGACATGACCGACGAGCAGTGGTCCCGCGTCCTGGACGTCACCCTGAACGGCACCTTCCGCTGCACCCGGGCGGCTCTGCGCGTCATGCGGGACACCGGCGGCGGGGTGATCGTCAACAACGCCTCGGTGGTCGGCTGGCGCGCCCAGGCCGGGCAGGCCCACTACGCCGCAGCGAAGGCCGGGGTGATGGCGCTGACCCGGTGCGCCGCGATCGAGGCGGCCGCCTACGGGGTGCGGGTCAACGCGGTGGCGCCCAGCCTCGCCATGCACCCGCACCTGGCGAAGGTCACCTCGGCCGAACTGCTCCGGGAACTGACCGGGCGGGAGGCCTTCGGGCGGTACGCCGAGCCCTGGGAGGTGGCCAACGTGATCGTGTTCCTCGCCTCCGGCTACTCCTCGTACCTCACCGGCGAGGTCGTCGCCGTCAGCAGCCAGCATCCCTGACGACGGGCAGACCACAATGGGTTCGTGCCGACCAAGAAGAAGCCCCAGGTGACCGCCCCGAAGAAGCCCACGGCGGCCGCCGCCCAGGCGCGCCGCAGCGAACTCCTCGACACCGCGGCCGAGGTTTTCGCCGAACAGGGCTACAACGCCACCACCGTCCGGACCATCGCCGACCACGCCGGGATGCTCGCGGGCAGCCTCTACTACCACTTCGATTCCAAGGAGTCGATGCTGGAGGAGATCCTGCGCACCTTCCTGGACGAGCTGTGGGACGGCTACGACACCGTCCTGGCCTCCGGACTCGGACCCCGCGAGACCCTTCGGGCCCTGGTCACCGAGTCCTTCCGGGAGATCGACCGGCACCGCGCCGCCGTCGCGATCTACCAGAAGGAGAGCAAGCAGCTCGTGGCGCAGGACCGCTTCGCCTTCCTCGCCGACTCGCAGCGCCGGTTCGAGAAGGCGTGGCTGTCCACGCTGGAACGCGGAGTCGCCGAGCGCGTCTTCCGCGCCGACCTGGACGTCCGGCTCACCTACCGGTTCGTCAGGGACACGGTGTGGGTCGCCGCGTCCTGGTACCGGCCCGGCGGACAGCACAGCCCGGAGGAGATCGCCCGGCAGTACCTGTCGATGGTGCTGGACGGGATCGCCGTACGCGAATGACATCACGCTCAACACCCCTTTTCCTGTGAGGGAGTCGCCATGGCCGAGGCCTACATCGTCGAAGCGGTCCGCACGCCCGTCGGGCGGCGCGGGGGAGGGCTCGGCCGGGTCCATCCGGCCGACCTGGGCGCGCACGTGCTCAAGGCGCTCGTGCAGCGGGCCGGGATCGACCCGGCCGCCGTGGAGGACGTCGTCTTCGGCTGCCTGGACGCGGTCGGGCCCCAGGCCGGGGACATCGCCCGCACCTGCTGGCTGGCCGCGGGTCTGCCCGAGGAGGTGCCGGGCGTCACCGTCGACCGGCAGTGCGGCTCCTCCCAGCAGGCCGTGCACTTCGCCGCACAGGCCGTGCTCTCCGGCACTCAGGACCTGGTGGTCGCGGGCGGGGTGCAGAACATGTCCCAGATCCCCATCGCCTTCGCCTCCCGGCAGGCCGCCGCTCCCCTCGGCCTGACCGACGGCCCCTTCCTCGGCAGCACCGGCTGGCGTGGCCGCTACGGCGACCAGCCCGTCAACCAGTTCGCCGGTGCCGAGATGATCGCCGCCAAGTGGGGCATCAGCCGCGAGGACCAGGAGGAGTTCGCCCTGCGTTCGCACCGGCGGGCGGTGTGGGCCGTGGACTCGGGCCGCTTCGAGCGCGAGACCGTCCCCTACGGCGAGGTCAGCGTCGACGAGGGCCCGCGCCGGGACACCTCCCTGGAGAGGATGGCCGCGCTGAAACCCGTCCTCGACGGCGGCACCATCACCGCGGCCTGCTCCTCCCAGGTCTCCGACGGGGCCGCGGCCATGCTGCTCGCCTCCGAGCGGGCGGTACGGGACCACGGGCTGCGCCCACGCGCCCGTGTCCACCATCTCTCCGTGCGTGGCGAGGACCCCATCCGCATGCTCTCCGCGCCCATCCCGGCCACCGCGCACGCCCTGAAGAAGACCGGCCTGGCCATCGACGCCATCGACCTCGTGGAGATCAACGAGGCCTTCGCACCGGTCGTCCTCGCCTGGCTGAAGGAGACCGGAGCGGACCCGGAGAAGGTCAACGTCAACGGCGGAGCGATCGCCCTCGGCCATCCGCTCGGCGCGACCGGCGTCCGGCTGATGACGACCCTGCTGCACGAACTGGAGCGCACCGGAGGCCGGTTCGGCCTCCAGACCATGTGCGAGGGCGGCGGCCAGGCGAACGTGACGATCATCGAACGCGTGTGACCGGAACGGCGACAAGCGGGGCCACCCACTTCGGCGGACGGAGTCCGGCGCAGGCTCCCGAAGCCTGGGAGGCCCCCTGGGGCCGGGCAGTGCGAGGAGGGGACGTCGGGGAGGACGGTGCCGTGTGCGAGGGCGGCGGCCGGGCGCACGTGACGATCACCGAACGCGTCTGAGCCCCTCCAGCCCCGCCAGCACCTCCTCCGCCTCCTTCACGATCCGCTCCACCAGTTCCGCGCACGACGGCAGGTCGTCGATGACCCCGGCGACCTGCCCGGAGGCCATCACACCGAGGTCCGTACGGCCGTCTACCATCGCCGACTTCAGCAGCATCGGCGTGTTCGCGGCCAGCAGCACCTGGCTCCAGGACAGCTCCTTGCCGTGGCGCAGGGCCAGCCCGTCGCGGACCATCTGCTGCCAGGTGAGCCCGGACAGCCGCCGGAAGCCCGCCGCCCGCCGCACGGCGTGGACCAGGGCCGGTATCCGTCCGGACCGCTCCAGGGCGTCCACCAGTTCCGTGCGCAGCATCCGGTGGGGCAGCCCGTCCACCGCCCGGGTGACCGTGACGTCCCGGACCGTCGCCGCCAGATACCTCGCCTTCACCGCGTCGGGCACCGTCGAGTCCGAGGTGAGCAGGAACCGCGTCCCCATCGCCACTCCGGCCGCCCCGTACGCCAGCGCCGCGACCAGGCCCCGTCCGTCGAAGAAGCCGCCCGCCGCCACGACCGGTATCGGCACGGCGTCCACCACCTGCGGCAGCAGTACGGACGTCGCCACCTCGCCGGTGTGCCCGCCGCCCTCGCCGCCCTGCACGATCACCGCGTCCGCACCCCACGCGGCCACTTTCTCGGCATGGCGCCGCGCCCCGACGGACGGGATGACCACCACACCGGCCTCCTTGAGCCGGGCGATCAGCTCGGCCGAGGGGGCCAGTGCGAACGAGGCCACCCTGACGCCCTCGTCCAGCATGATCTGCACGCGATCGCTCGCATCGGCCGCGTCGGCCCGCAGATTCACCCCGAACGGAGCGTCCGTGCGCGACCGGACCTCCCGTATCGCGGCCCGCAGCCGGTCGGGGGACATCGTCGCGGAGGCCAGGATGCCGAGGGCCCCCGCGTTCGCCGCCGCCGAGACCAGCCGCGGGCCGGCCACCCAGCCCATCCCGGTCTGCACGACCGGATGGCGGATCCCGGTGAGCCGGGTCAGCGCGGTCTCCATCACCGGCTCGCCCCCTCGGGCACCTCACGCGTGCGGGCCCCGTCCGGATCCAGCTCCTCACGGATCAGCCGCAGCTCCTGCGCGGTGGGCTCCCGGGTGCAGGGCACCTCGTCCGGCTCGGTGAGCATGAAGCCGGTCGCCTCCCGCACCTGCTCCACACCCACCCCCGGATGCAGCGAGGCCAGCCGCATCGAGCGGTCGGGGGTGGCGAAGTCGAAGACACCGAGATCGGAGACGACCCGGGGGATGCGGTGGAAACGGGCCGTGCTCCCCAGCCGGGCCGCCCGGTCGTACCCCACCCCGCACACCATGTCGACCCGCTCCACGAACACCCGCCGGGAGTGCCTCGGGATCCAGTAACTCGTCGGATTGTTCAGCGTGTTGAGCGGCGCTCCGCGCACCCCGAGCAACTGCCGCCCGGGCCGTTCCCAGTCGCCGATGCAGGAGATGTTCTGGTTGCCGTGACGGTCGATCTGGCTCGCGCCCATCATCACGTGCCGCCGCCCGCCCGCGACCAGGGTCAGATGCTGCCGGTAGGGGAGCCAGCCCTCGGGGGTGCCGTCCGGGCGGACCAGCAGTGCCTCGCCGTCGGTGAGCAGCAGGTCCGGCGCGAAGGTGAGCCGGGCCAGCCGCGCGCCCAGCGAAGGGATCAGACCCATCGGGCTCGCCAGGATCTCCCCGGCGCCGCGCCAGGCGTCGGCGCAGGCGATCACGCAGTACTCGGCGCGGGTGGGCGGGAGATGAGGTGTGCGGGTGGGCGGGAGATGAGGTGTGCGGGTGGGCGGGAGATGAGGGGGGTCGGTGGGGAGGGAATCGCTCATTGGTCTCGCTCCTTCTGCCAGGCCCGCACCGAGGACCGGTACGCCTCCTCGTCCCCGGACAGGAACCGCTCGGCGAACTTCGGCCAGGGCGTGGACGTGTACAGCCGCTGGAACGCCTCGTCCCGGCCGTAGTCCGGCGCGCAGGAGGTGAAGTGCGCGCCGTTCGGTGCCTCGACCACGCCGGTCACCGCGAGCCGCTTCAGGAGCAGCGACTGCGGGGCCGTCTCCTTGGTCAACTCGGCCGTGTCGACGATCCGTTCACAGGAGACGTAGGCCGCGTCCGCCGCCTCGCAGAACAGGTCGTCGAAGTACGGGTCCGGGCCCAGGTACTGCCCGTTGCCCAGCCGGTCGGCGCGGTTGACGTGCACCAGGACGGCGTCCATCCGCAGGGCGGGCATGGCCACGAACGTCTCCCCGTCCTCGTACGGCGAAGTGACCGTCCTCAGGTCCGGGTTGACCCGCATGACGTCCGAGCCGGTACCTGCCCGCACCGGCAGGAAGGGCAGCCGTTGGGCGGCCGCGTGCAGCCCCCACATGAACATCCCCTCGTCCACCTCCGTCAGCTCGAAGTCCCCGCGCTCGCGAGCCGCCCGGTAGTGCGGTTCGAGCGGGATCGAGTCGAGGGTGACGAAGGCGGTGACCAGCTTGCGGATCCGGCCGGCCGCGGCCAGCATGCCGATGTCCGGGCCGCCGTAGGAGACGACCGTGAGGTCCCCGATCCCGGCTCGCAGCAGGGCTCTGACCAGCGCCATCGGCTTGCGTCGTGAGCCCCAGCCGCCGATGCCCAGGGTCATGCCGCTGGAGAGCCGGGAGACCGCCTCCTCGGCGGTCATCGTCTTGTCGCCCACCTAAGCACCCTCCTTCCCGAACGTGTCGCGGACCCGGTCGGCCAGTCCGCTGAGGTTGGCCTCGAACGTGAAGCCCTGTTCGAAGCGGTAACTGCGGCGCACGTCGACGGGATCGATCCCGTTGATGGCGGCCTTGGCCATGCGCAGCAGCCGCCCGTCCTTGACGGCGATCTCGCGGGCCAGCTCCAGCGCGGCCGTCCGCAGCTGTGCGCGCGGCACCACCCGCCACACCGAGCCGTGCGCGTGCAGCTCGGCGGCGCTCGCCGTGCGTGACGTGTAGTACAGCGTGCGCATCAGGTGCTGCGGGACCAGCCGGGCCAGATGCGTGGCGGCGCCCAGCGCGCCCCGGTCCAGCTCCGGCAGTCCGAAGGCGGCGTCCTCGCTCGCCACGATCGCATCCGCGTTCCCCGCCAGGCCTATCCCGCCGCCCAGGCAGAATCCCTGGACTGCGGCTATCAGCGGTGTCTCGCACTCGTAGACCGCGGCGAAGGCCTCCGCGCAGCCCTGGTTGGCGCCGATCAGGGCCTCCTGCCCGCGCGCCTGTATCTCCTTGATGTCCACGCCCGCGTTGAACCCGCGCCCCTCGGCGGCCAGCACCACGCACCGCACGTCGGGGTCGCGGCCCGCCGCGCGCACGGCCCCGGCCAGCTCGAACCAGCCCTGGACCGGCAGTGCGTTCACCGGCGGATAGTCGACGGTGACTACGGAAATCCCCTTTTCCGGGACCGACATGGAGACACCCATGGACGCATCAGCTACCTTCGCACTCAACGCCTTTCCACCAAACATTTGTTAGGTGTGAGGCTTCGAAGCTAGCAGTCGCCGAAGACGAGCGGGAGGTCCTGTGGAAAACTCCGCACGCTCCGCAGGCGGGCCTGTGGAGGACTCCGCACGCTGCGCGGACGGGCCTGTGGACGACGCGCTGCGCGGCAGAACCGTCGTCGTCACCGGTGGCACCCGGGGAGTCGGGGCGGGCATCGCACGGGCCTTCGCCGCATCCGGCGCCCAGGTGCTGGCCTGCGCCCGACGTCCTCCCGAACAGCCTCTCGACGGCGTGGAGTTCGTCCCCCTCGACCTGCGCGATGCGCCCGCGGTCCGCGCCTTCTTCGGGGCGCTTCCCCGGCTCGACGTGCTCGTCAACAACGCCGGCGGCACCCCGTACCGGCGGCTGGCCGACGCGGACGCCGAGCGGCATGCCCGGGTCATCGAGCTGAACCTTGTCACCCCGCTGACCGCCTCGCTGGCAGCCCACGAGCACCTGCGCCGCGCCCGGGGCTCGGTCGTGATGGTCGGCAGCGTCAGTGGCGGACGACCCTCGCCCGGCTCGGCCGCCTACGGAGCGGCCAAGGCGGGTCTGGAGAACCTGGCGGCCTCCATGGCCGTGGAGTGGGCCCCGGAGGTCCGCGTCAACACACTGGTCGTCGGCATGGTCCGCACCGAGCTGTCCCCTCTGCACTACGGCGGCGAGGACGGCCTCGCCGCCGTCTCCCGCACCGTCCCGCTCGGACGGCTGGCCACCCCCGCGGACGTCGGCACGGCCGCCGTCTTCCTCGCCTCCGACGCGGCCGCATACATCAGCGGGGCGAGCCTGCTCGTGCACGGGGGCGGGGAGCGGCCCGCGTTCCTGGACGCCGCAACCGCCAACAGGGAAGACGACCGTCAAGGAGGCCTGGGATGAGCGGAATCTGTGCAGGGCGGGTGGTCGTCGTCACCGGCGCCGGACGGGGGCTGGGCCGCGCCCACGCCCTTGCCTTCGCCGCCGAGGGTGCCCGGGTCGTCGTCAACGACCTGGGCGTCGGACTGGACGGGGTTCCGGGGCCCGGAAGTCCGGCGGGGGCCGTCGTCGCCCGGATCCGGGACGCGGGCGGGGAAGCCGTCGCGCACGGCGGCGACATCGCGACCACCGAGGGGGCCGCCTCGCTCGTCCGGACCGCCGTCGAGACGTACGGCCGGCTCGACACCCTCGTCAACAACGCCGGTTTCCTGCGCGACCGCATGCTCGTCAACCTCGACGAGGACGACTGGGACGCTGTGCTCCGGGTCCACCTCAAGGGCCACTTCCTGCCCCTCAGGCACGCCGCCGCGCACTGGCGGGCCGAGACCAAGGCCGGGCGCACCCCGGTGGCCCGGATCGTCAACACCAGCAGTGGGGCGGGTCTGCTGGGGTCGGTCGGGCAGGGGAACTACAGCGCCGCCAAGGCCGGGATCATCGGGCTGACCCTCGTCGCGGCGGCCGAACTGGCCCGCTACGGCGTCCAGGTCAACGCCGTCGCCCCGGCCGCCCGTACCCGCATGACGGAACGCACCTTCGCCGAGACCATGGCGGCCCCGGCCGCCGGCTTCGACGTCATGGCTCCCGAGAACGTCTCCCCGCTCGTCGTCTGGCTCGGCTCCGCCGCGAGCGAGGGGGTGACCGGCCGGGTCTTCGAGGCGGAGGGCGGCCGGATCACCGTCATGGAGGGCTGGCGCCCGGGCCCCGCCATCGATCGCGGCGCGCGCTGGACACCGGCCGGGGCAGGGGACGCTGCGCTGAAACTGCTGGCCGAGGCGGAGGTGCCGGGGGCGGTGTACGGGGCCTAGCCCCGGCAGGGCCACCCGCCCGGCCCGCCAGAGCCGCCTGCCCGGCCCGGCAAGCCACCCGCCCGGCCCGCCAGAGCCACCCGCCCGGCCAGGCAAGCCACCAGCCCGGCCCGCCAGAGCCACCCGACCGACCCGCCTGCCCGGCCTGCCCGACCGGCCGCACAGGCCCTGGAGGCCGGGGAGTTCAGCCGGTCAGGCGGGTTGCGGCCGCGCGCTGACGCTCGCTCATGACGGACAGGAAGCGGATGACGGTGTTCAGCTCGTCCGTGCTGAACTCCTCGCAGGCCTCGACGACGTCGCGTGCCCAGTCCTCGAAGAACACGGCCAGTTCGGCGATCTTCTCCTGGTTCAGCTCGACGAGCACCCGGCGCTTGTCCGTCGGGTGCTTGACCCTGCGCACAAATCCCTTGCCCTCCAGCCGGTCCAGCAGGCCGGTGACGGAGGCGGGGGCGAGTCCGGTCAGCTCGGCCAGTTCCTTGGCGGTGAGCGGTCCGCCGCGCTGGAGGTAGTCGAGGGTCTTCTCCTCCGTGGCGTTCAGTCCCTGCTTGGCGGCGATCGCCGAGTGGAACATGACCGTCACGGCACTGTGGTTCCGCCCGACGTCCATGAGGTGCCGCAATGTCTCGGCGCGCTTGCCGTCTGCCTCGGTCATGGAGCCAGGCTAACAAATATTTCGTTCGGTCGAACAAAGGACTTGCGATCACATCCGTCCCGGTGGAAGTCTTTCGTTAGTCCGAACGAAATAAATCTGGAGCAGGGGAGACGTCCGTGTCCACGATCCTCACCGCACACCCGCCCACCACGCAGGAGCCGAACCCGCGCCGCTGGGCCGCCGCCGTCGTGATGATGATCGCGGCGCTGATGGACCTGTTGGACGGCACGATCGTCAACGTGGCGGTCCCGTCCGTCGGCCGCGATCTGCACGCGTCGCCGAGCGATCTGCAGTGGCTGGTCTCCGCCTATCTGCTCGGCTTCGCCGCGGCCCTGATCGTCTCCGGTCACCTCGGCGACCGCTTCGGCCGCCGCCCGCTCTTCCTCGTCGGTACGGCCGGCTTCGGACTGGCCAGTCTGGCCTGCGGTATCGCCCAGACGCCGGGACAGCTGATCGCCGCGCGGGCGGTGCAGGGGGTGCTGGCCGCGGTGCTGGTGCCGCAGGTGCTCGGTTCCTTCCGCACGCTGTTCCGGGGCAAGGAGCGCGGGGCCGCCTTCGGGATGTACGGAGCCGTCGCCGGCTTCGCCTCCGCGGTCGGGCTGCTGCTCGGCGGGGTGCTCACCGATGCCGACCTGTTCGGCTGGGGCTGGCGCTCGGTGTTCCTGGTGAACGTCCCGGTGGCGGTGGGGACTTTCGTGGGTGGCCTGCTGCTGGTGCCGGCCACGCGGGAGCGGTCGGCGGGTCGGCCGGACGTGCTGGGCAGCCTGTTGCTGGCCGGCGGGCTGGTCGCGATCGTGCTGCCGCTGGTGCAGGGGCGGGAGAACGACTGGCCGCTGTGGGGCTGGGCCTGCCTCGCCGCCGGAGTGGCCGCGGTCGTCGGGCTCGGACGGTACGAGGCGCGACGGCACCGGCCGGGGACGGTGCCGCTGCTGCCCGCGCGTGCCTTCGGGCTCCCGGCGTTCTCGGTGGGCGTGGTGGTCCAGTTGCTGTTCTCCGTCGGCATGCAGGGGTTCTTCCTGGTCTTCGCGCTCTGGCTGCAGGGCGGTGAGGGGTACACCCCGATGCAGGCCGGGCTGGTGACCGTGGCCTTCTCGGCCGGAGGGTTCCTGACCGCGCCCGCGGCGGACGGTCTTGCCGTGCGGTTCGGGCGGACGGTGCTGGGAGCCGGGGCGCTGATGATGGCGGGCGGCTTCGGCTGGGTGTGGGCGGCGGTGGACGCCTCGCCGGCCGTGCACACCGGGGCGTGGCCGCTGGCGCCGGGGCTGCTGATCGCCGGGGCGGGCCTCGGGTTCCTGGTGGTGCCGCTGGTGAACGTGGTGCTGTCGGCCGTGCCGGGCGAGCTGGCCGGCGGGGCGTCCGGGATCTTCTCCACGGCTCAGCAGTTCGGGGGAGCGCTGGGAGCCGCTGTGGTCGGGACGGTGTTCTTCGGGCACGCGGGGGAGGGCCCGAGCCGGGCACTCGCGGCCGCGATGCCGTGGGTGGTGGGGGTGTTCGTGGTGTGCGGGGTGCTGTGTGCGGGACTGCCCCGGCGTGCGGTGGCGGGGCATGCGGGCGGGCCCGAGGTGCCCGGTCCCGATGTGGCCGGCTGTGATGCCCCCCGATGCGGCCGGCCGGGGTGTGCCCGGTGTGCGAGGTGATGTCCCGGGTGTGCGGGGCTAGGGCGGGGCCGCCCAGCGCCCGCGGCAGCGGGCAGGAGCACGCTTGCACTCTTCGGGGGGACTGCTGAGCTCGTGCAGGCGTCTTCCGGTGGCTGGAGCTGGACAGGCAAGGGCGCCGATGGAGCATCCGGCACTGCCGTCGACGGGGCGTGTTACGCGACCGCGGAAGAAGCAGCGGCCCATGCGGGCGCATTCCTCAAAGAACACGCCCTCGGTACTGTCGGCCAGTCCTGGTGGAGCTTCTCTCGTTGGTCATCTGCGGGCCCGGACGAGGATGGCCGTGAGGTGGAGTGCACCCTCGTGGGTGAGGGTCGGTTTGTCGGTGCGCATGACCGGGCCCCGCCACTGTTTCCAGCGGTCGATGCATCGCTCGACGGTGTTGCGCTGTTTGTACGCCTCGGGACCGAAGCCCGGCGGCCGACCACCCCGCGTGCCGCGCCGCAGCCGGTGGCGCACCTGATCCACCGGCTGCGGGATGGCCGCTCGGATGTGCCGTTCACGCGGATGAGAGCGGATCGCACGGGAGGAGTGGGCGCCATCCGCGATCACCTCATCCGGCCGGGTACGCGGACGGCCGGGGCCGGTGCGTGGCACGCGGAGCGCGGCCATCACGGCGGTGAACGTCGGTGCGTCCCCGGGTTGTCCGCCCGTCAGGGTGATCGCCAAGGGGCGCGCTCAAGCGTCGCCGGCCAGGTGAACCTGGGTGAACGGACACGTCCGATCAACTGCTCGGCCCGTCAAAGAGACGCGCCCTAGGTGTCGCACTCCAGCACCGTCCGGCACAGGCCGCACCGGGCGCGGACCCGCCCCCGTACCGGCACCCTGATCCTCTGGTGGCAGGTGGGGCACGGGAAGGACACCCGGAGGCGGCCGCCGGGGCCGGGGTCGGCGGTGAAGGTGTAGGCCCCGGCGGGCTGCACCGCGGGCGCACGGCGGCGGTCGTGGGCGTAACGGCGGCGCCCCGCCCAGCCGGCCGCGGTCAGCGGCGGCTGCTGCTCGTCCCGCCGGGCCCGGGCCATGCCCGCGGCGTAGGCCGTGTACGCCTGCGGGCTGGTGAACCACACGGAGGGATCCTCATGGAAGAGCAGGGCCCGTTTGGCGAGGACGTAACCGAACTCCTCCGGCGTGAGATAGCCCAGCTTCTGGGAGGAGTCCCGGTCCTCGCGGTAGGCGTCCAGCAGCAGCCAGCCCGCCCCCAGGTAGGTCGTCGCCGTGTCCGTCAGGATCTCGTTCTCCGCCGTGGTCGGGAAGGAGAGGTCGAGGCGGTGCAGATAGACGTGCATCACCTCGTGGGCGAGGGCCGCGCCGATGTCCCTGCGGTGGGTGCGAAAGCGGTCGTTCAGCTCCACGAAGTACTCGGGTCCCGCCACCAGTTCGACGTTCGCCGCATGGGTCATCTCCCGGAAGCCGACGATCAGCCGGGCGTCCGGCAGCCGGAAGTGCCGCACGATCTCCCGGGCCACCCGCTGCGCCCCCAGATGCAGGTCGTCCGTGTCGCAGAAGGCCACGTCGGCGGGGACCAAGCTGGTCGAGAAGGTCTGGACGGTGTCGTACGACAGCCGCCTGTACAGCGCGGTGATGGCGGCCCGCACCGTCTCCAGATGCGGGTATCCGTGCTCGACCGGTCCGCCGTTCGCCACGTCCGACCCCCAAAGACGCCCGGAACTCCCCTCCACTCTATGCGGGGCGAGCTCCCGGCGCGGTGTGTGTTCCAGCCTTGCCCTGCACACCGTGCCGGGACCTCCGTACACCGCTCACCACGGCTGCAGGCGGGGTGCGGACGCGTCCCCTGGCACCGGCGCCGGCGCGGTGCGGACGCGTCCCCTCGCACCGGCCGCAGACGCGGTGCGGACACGCCCCTCACACCGGCCGCAGACGCGGTGCGGACGCGTTTCTGCCCGGCCCCGCGTCCTGGAGCTCCAGTACCCACACCTCGTTCTCGCCCTCCCGCAGTGCCGGACCGGGGACGTACAGGGACCGCTGGGGTCCCACGGACCAGTAGCGGCCGAGGCCGAAGCCGTTCACCCAGGCGAAGCCCCGCGTCCAGCCCGGCAGTTCCAGCCGTGCGTCACCGGCGCCGCGGACCGTGACGGTGCCCCGGTACAGCCCCGGTGTGCCGTCCCCGGGCGGCACACCGAACGGCACCGCCTCCACACCGTCGGCGAAGGCGTCCAGATCCAGCCCACGCGCGCGTACCCCGTGCAGATACTGCCGCTCGTGCAGGACGCCCCCGGTGACGCCCTTCGCCTCGCCGCAGCGCGGGCCGTAGGTGACCCTCCCCAGGGACTCCACCCACAGCTCCACGCGCGCGGGACCCGCGACGGGTTCCTTCAGCCGGGGCTCGTCCTCGGTGAGCACCCCGGCCCGCTCTCCGTCGACGTACACCACCGCGAGATCCCTGAGTCCGCGGACCGACAGCGGGTACGGCTGCCGTGGCCCGGGCACGGCGACCTCGTAGCGCACCAGGCCCCGGCCGATGCCCAGTTCCTCGAACGTCGGCGGAACGGGCGTGTCGGTCTGCGTGCCGCCGAGCGCCTCCAGGACGTCACCGAGAGGAGCCCATCCACGGAGCGCCACGTCCGCAGGAGAACCCAACCGAGCAGGTGGCGCCGGGGGTTCGGGCAGAGGGCCGGGGTGGTACTCGGTGAGTACCCGACGGAAGCGCCAGAACTTCTCCGTGGGGCGCCCGTACTCGTCGACGGGGGCGTCGTAGTCGTAGGAGGTCACATCCGGCTCCAGGGGACCCTCGTGCAGCTCGCCGCCGCCCCGGTTGGCGCCCGCCCAGCCCGCGAAACTCGTGCCGCCGTGGGCCATGTACACGTTCACCGAGGCCCCGCACTCCAGGATCTCCCGCAGGGCCCCGGCCGCCTCCCCCGGGTCCCGTACGACGTGGGCGCCGCCCCAGTGGTCGAACCAGCCGCACCAGAACTCCATGCACATCAGCGGGCCCTTCGGGCGGTGCCGGCGCAGGGTCTCGAAGGCCGCGCGCGCGTGCGAGCCGAAGTTCACCGTGGCGAGCACTCCCGGCAGCGAGCCGCCGGTGAGCATGTGGTCCTCGGGGCCGTCGGAGGTGCACAGCGGGACCGTGACCCCCTTGACCCGCAGCAACTCGGCCAGCTGCTCGAGGTAGTCGGCGTCCGAGCCGTAGCTGCCGTACTCGTTCTCGACCTGCACCATGATCACCGGTCCGCCCCGGTCGGTCTGCCGGGGCACGATCTCGCGCAGCAGGTGGTGGAACCAGTTCCGCACGTGGAACAGGAAGCGCTCGTCGCGGGTACGCGCGCGCGTACCCACCTCGCCCGTCACCCAGTGCGGCAGCCCGCCGTTCTCCCACTCGGCGCAGATGTACGGCCCCGGCCGCACGATCGCCCACAGGCCGGCCGCACGGACCGCGTCCAGGAACCGCCCGACCGCCTGCACGTCCCGGAACCGTCCCGGGTCCGGCTGGTGCAGGTTCCACGGGACGTACGTCTCCACGCAGTTGAGGCCCATGGCCCGCAGGGTCTCCAGCCGGTGTCGCCAGTGACCCTCGTGCACCCGGAAGTAGTGCAGCGCGCCGGACAGCAGCCGTACCGGGCGCCCGTCCAGCAGGAAGCCCGATTCCCCCACCGTGAACTCGCTCATGCGGCCAAGCCTCGGCCCTGGCGGAGCTGCGCACCATGGACGAAGATCGGCGCTGCTTGGACAAAAGTCCGCCGCCGACGCCGGGGGGAGCGCCGATGTACCACACCTGGATGCGGTTCTTCAGCCCCGGCCCGGCCCACCACCGCCTCGGCCTGGTCTGCCTCGGCGTCGGACTCCAGTACGGCGCGCTGCCCACGGTCGGGCCCCGCACCCTCGACCATCACGTGGCCGTCGTGATCAGCACGGGCGGCGGGTGGTACCGGGGCGCCGACGGCCGCCGTTCGGCCGTCACCGCGCCCGCGCTGCTGTGGCTCACCCCCGGCGTGCCGCACCACTACGGGCCCGACCCGGACACGGGCTGGGACGAGGGCTTCGTCGACTTCGCGGGGCCCGCCGCCGCGACCTACACCGAACTCGGCTACATCGAGCCCGAGCGGCCCGTCGTCCCGCTCTCGGACGCGACCGGACCGCGCGCGGTCGTCGCCCGCATCGCCCGAGCCGCCCGCCGTGGCAACCCGCTGCTGGAGGTGGAGACCGGCGCCGCCGTCCACGAGCTGCTCGTCGCCCTGCGCCGCGCCCGCGCCGACCTTGCACCCGACGGCGACCAGGTGCTCCAGGCCCTCGCCCGGGACGCCTGCCGGCCGATGAGCGTCGCCGACCACGCCGCCCGGCACGGGATGACCCCCGCCGAGCTGCGCAGCGCCGTGCGCCGTGCTGCCGGCTGCAGCCCCAAGGACTACCTCCTCGGCATCCGCCTCGGCCGCGCCAAGGAACTCCTCGCCGCCACCGAACTGCCGGTCGCGGCCGTCGCCCGGCGCGTCGGCTACGACGACCCCGCCTACTTCTCCCGCCTGTTCACCCGCCGGGTGGGCCTCGCCCCGGTCCGCTTCCGCGCCCAGCAGGGGCGCAGCGTCCCCGGCGGCTGGAGCGACCGGATCCCGGACCCGGACGACCCTCCGATGCTCCACGGCTGACCGCATGGTGATCGGCCGGTGAAGGGACGCTCTGCTCCCCGATAGGTTGGCGCCCATGACCATCAGCAACACCGGTAACGGTGACGTCGACCCCGAGGTCCGCCAGGAGCTGGAGCGGCTGCGCGACAGCATCGACAACATCGACGCGGCTGTCGTCCACATGCTCGCCGAGCGTTTCAAGTGCACCCAGCAGGTCGGCCGGCTCAAGGCGCTGCACCAGCTGCCGCCCGCCGACCAGGCCCGCGAGGCCCGGCAGATCGAGCGGCTGCGCAGCCTCGCCGGGAACGCCAAGCTCGACCCGGCCTTCGCCGAGAAGTTCCTGAACTTCATCATCGCCGAGGTGATCCGGCACCACGAGTCCATCGCCGAGGACACCGCGAACGGGCAGCCCGCCCGGGCAGACTGATCCGCAGCGACGGGCAGGAAGCAGGCAGCGGGTCAGGCAACGGAGGGGCGGGTAGCAGGCGGGCAGGCAGCGGAGGGGCGGGTAGCGGGCGGGCAGGCAGCGGAGGGGCGGGTAGCAGACGGGCAGGCAGGGTGCGAGAACGGACATTTGCCGTGTACCGGTCCACCCCTGTGCGCTGTCGACGCCATCAGGCAGCATGGCCTGCATGTCCGTCATCACGCGCGACGAAGCGCAGCTCCGAGCACAGCTCCTCGACGTCCACCGCTACACGATCGAGCTCGACCTCACCACGGGGGACGAGACCTTCGACTCCCGCACCGTGATCAGGTTCAGTGCGCGGTCCGACGGGGACACGTTCGTGGAGCTGAAGCCCGCCGAGCTGCGCGCCGTCACCCTGGACGGACAGCCGCTCGACCCGGAGTCCTTCCACGACGACCGGCTGCCGCTGAAGAACCTCACCGCCGGCGAGCACGAGCTGTGCGTCGACGCGGTCATGCGCTACTCCCGCACCGGTGAGGGCATGCACCGCTTCACCGACCCCACCGACGGCGAGACGTACGTCTACACCCAGCTGTTCCTGGACGACGTCCAGCGGGTCTTCGCCGCCTTCGACCAGCCCGACCTGAAGGCCGTCTTCGACCTCACCGTCACCGCGCCGCAGGGCTGGACCGTCCTCGCCAACGGCATCACCGAGCACCTCGGCGAGGGCCGCTGGAAGGCGGCCCCGACCCCGCTGATCTCCACCTACCTCGTCGCCGTCGCCGCCGGCCCCTGGCACTCGGTGCGCACCGAGCACCGCGGCCTGCCCTTCGGCATCCACTGCCGCCGCTCCCTCGCGCCCCACCTCGACGCCGACACCGAGGAGATCCTCGAGGTCACGCGCGCGTGCTTCGACCGGTACCACGAGAAGTTCGAGGAGCCCTACCCCTTCGACTCCTACGACCAGGCGTTCGTACCCGAGTTCAACGCCGGCGCCATGGAGAACCCGGGCCTGGTCACCTTCCGCGACGAGTTCGTCTACCGGTCGGCCGTCACCGACACCGAGCGGCAGACCCGCGCCATGGTCATCGCCCACGAGATGGCCCACATGTGGTTCGGCGACCTGGTCACCCTCAAGTGGTGGGACGACATCTGGCTGAACGAGTCCTTCGCCGAGTACATGGGCTACCAGACCACGCTGGAGGCGACCCGCTTCACCGAACCGTGGGTCGAGTTCGGCGTCACCCGCAAGGCCTGGGGCTACGACGCCGACCAGCGCCCCTCCACCCACCCGGTGGCCCCCGAGGCCGTCGACGACACCGCCGCCGCCCTGCTCAACTTCGACGGCATCTCCTACGCCAAGGGTGCCTCCGCGCTGCGCCAGCTGGTCGCATGGCTGGGCGAGAAGGACTTCCTCGCCGGCATCAACATCCACTTCCAGCGGCACAAGTTCGCCAACGCGACCCTCGCCGACTTCATCGACTCCCTCGCCGCCGCCACCGAGCGCGACGTCCACGCCTGGGCCGACGCCTGGCTGAGCACCACCGGCGTGGACACGCTCACCCCGGCGATGAAGTCCGCCAACGGCGCCTGCACGCTGACCGTCGACCGCGCGGGCAGCCGCCCGCACCGCGTCAGCGTCGGCCTGTACGACCGCGACCTCACCGACGAGGGACGCCTCGTCCTGCGCGAACGCATCGGCCTCGACGTCCCGCAGACCGACCCGCAGCCCATCGGCAAACGCCCCGCGCTGCTCCTGCTCAACGACGGCGACCTGACCTACGCCAAGGTCCGCTTCGACGGCGAGTCCTTCGAGTCGATCCGCGCCGCTCTGTCCGGGCTGCCCGACCCGCTCACCCGCGCGGTCGTGTGGAACGCCCTCAGGGACGCCGTACGGGACGGGGAACTCCCGCCCTCCGCCTACCTGGAGACGGCTCGCACCCACCTCCCGCTGGAGACCGACCTGGCCCTCGTCCAGGGCGTCCTCGCCTTCGCCTCCGCCCACGTCGCCGACCGCTACCTGCGCCCCGAGGACCGGCCGGCCGCCCTCGCCACCCTCACCGCGCTCTGCCGCGACCTGCTGCGCCGCACGGAAGACGGCGACAACCCCGGCCTGCGCCTGATCGCCGTACGGCACTTCGTCGACGTCGCCGCCCACCCCGACGCCATCGCCGCCTGGCTCGCCGACGGCACGGTGCCCGGCGGCCCCGAGCTGGACCCCGACCTGCGCTGGCGCATCCTCGGCCGGCTCGCCGTGCTCGGCGCCACCGACGAGGCAGCCATCGCCGCCGAGCTGGACCGCGACCCGTCCGCCACCGGCCAGGAGGGCGCCGCCACCTGCCGCGCCGCCCTGCCGGACCTGCAGGCCAAGCGCGCGGCCTGGGAGGCGATGTTCACCGGCGACGACCTGTCCAACTACCTGTTCACGGCGACCGCGCGGGGCTTCTGGCAGCCCGAACAGGCCGATCTGGTCCGGGAGTACGTGCCGCGCTACTACGAGGACGTGGTCGCTCTCGCCGCCCGCCGCGGCCCGGCCATCGCGGCCGCCGCCGGCCGCTGGGCCTTCCCGCAGCACGCCGTCGACGCCGAGCACCTCGCCCTCGGTGAGGCCTGCCTGCGGGAGGCCGACCCGGTGGTCGCCCTGCGCCGCAGGCTGGTCGACGAACTGGACGACCTGGCACGGGCGTTGCGGGTGCGCGGGGAGTAGGACCGGCGGCGCAGTCCGGGCTGGTCCCTGCCGACGATGCGGCGGGCCGGTCGTCCTACCTGGGCCCGGTGGGCCAAGGAAGGACGACCGGCCCGCCCCCCGGCGCGGGGACGCGAGCGGGACTGCCGCCGTGGTGCGAGGCCGTGGCCGTGGCGGTGAGGACGCAAGCGGGCCCGCAGCCGCGGCAGTTCGGGCGGGAGCAGGTCCGCGGTTCTACCGGCCGGGGCGCAACTCGGCATGCAGCATGGCCCCTTCCCGCGGTCCCGCCCGCCGGTTGCCCGCTTCCGTGGGCGCCGGTGCGGCGGGGTCCAGAGTGAAACCGAGCCGCTCCAGGAAGCGTGCACCGGAGGGCCAGCCGGCCGGCACCGTCGCCGTGACCAGGGACGTCTCCCCGGCCCGGGTCAGCAGGCCCTCGGCCAGCGCTCGGCCGAGGCCCCGGCCCCGCGCCCAGGGCGCCAGCAGGAACAGGCCCACCGCCACCGCACCGGGCCCGGGATGGTCCCGTACGGCGTCCACCAGACCCGCGACCACACCGTCCCGCTCCAGTACCAGGAGCACCTTGTCCTCGGGGCGCGCGCCCGGCGGCAGCGAGTAGAACAGGCTCTGCACGTCACCCGGCCCCGACGGCAGCCCCGTCGCCGCCACGAACCAGTCCTCGCACTCCTCGAACAGCGTCAGCAGCGGAGCCTCGTCCGAGGGAGAGGGCTCACGCACCACCACCCGTTCACCGGGCACGTCGATCGTCCATGCGTCAACCATCCGGTCGACGTTAGCCGCGGGCGACCACGGTTCCAACGCCTTTTCCCCGTACGGCAGTACCCACTTTCGGGTTCCGGTCGTTGGGCTTTCCGGACGCGCGGCCCTCTTCCCGTACAAGCTGGAAGTCCCCGTACAGAAGCCCCGTACACGACCCCTCGTACGCAAGCTCCCGTCCCCGTAGTCGAACCCTCGCGCAGAAGCGGCCGTACCAGCCGGCAACCGCACGGATGTCGACCCTGCCCCCGCGCCCCGGAGGAGAGCCCATGAGTACGCCGCCCCTCGCCTCAGGACCCGACGGTCCCGAGGCCCTGCGTCCGCTCCTGGACACCGTCCTCGACGCCCTCGCGGCCGGCCGGTGGGCCCGCGGCGGCCCGCTGCCCGCCGGAGGGCCCCGGCGCGTCGCCGCACGCGTCGCCGACGTCCTCGGGGAGGCGCTGCCGGACGACGGCGACCCCGACGCCCTGCGTGCCCTCGTGCAGGCCCTCGCCGAGGGCGCCGCCGACCCCGCGGACCCGCTGTGCGCGGCCCACCTGCACTGCCCCCCGCTCGCCGTCGCCGTCGCCGCCGACCTCGCTGTGAGCGCCCTCAACCCGTCCCTGGACTCCTGGGACCAGGCCCCGGCCGCCTCCGCGCTGGAGGCCGAGGTCACCCGCGCCCTCGCGCACGAGATCGGTCTGGCCGACGCCCTGGTCACCACCGGCGGCACCGAATCCAACCAGCTCGCCCTGCTGCTCGCACGCGAGGCCCACGGCGGCAGCGTCCAGCTGATCTGCGGGGCCGGCGCCCACCACTCGCTGCCGCGTGCCGCCTGGCTGCTCGGGCTGCCCGACCCGGTCGTCGTCCCCACCCCGAACGGCCTGCTCGACCCCGCCGCCCTGCATGAGGCGCTCACCGCGCTCTCCGGCCCGCTGCTGGTCGCCGCCACGGCCGGCACCACCGACGCCGGCCTCATCGACCCGATCCCGGAGATCGCCGGCCTGTGCACCGCACACGGCGCCCGCCTGCACATCGACGCCGCCTACGGTGGCGGCCTCGCCTTCAGCGACCGCCACCGCGAGAAGCTCGCCGGACTCGAAACCGCCCACACCGTCACCCTCGACCTGCACAAACTCGGCTGGCAGCCGGTCGCCGCCGGCCTGCTCGCCGTCGCCCGGCCCCGCGAACTCGCCGTCCTCCACCAGCGTGCCGACTACCTCAACGCCGACGACGACACCGAAGCCGGACTGCCCGACCTGCTCGACCGCTCCCTGCGCACCACCCGCCGCCCGGACGTCCTCAAGATCGCCGTCACCCTGAGGACACTGGGCCGCAGCGGCCTCGGCGCCCTGGTCGACGAGGTCTGCGCCCGCGCCCGCGCCTTCGCCGCCCTCGTCCAGGACCACCCCGGCTTCGAGCTGTACGACCGGCCCGTCATCAGCACGGTCCTCTTCCGGCCCGTCGAGGCCGACGACGCCGCCGTGGCCGCCGCACGCCGCAGGCTGCTGCACGAGGGCCGGGCCGTCCTCGGCCGGGCCCGCCTCGACGGCCGGCTCTGGCTCAAGGCCACCCTCCTCAACCCGCACACCCGGCCGGACGAACTGGCCCGGCTCCTCGCACTCGTAGAAGCAACGACCCCCGAGAAATCGACCCCCGAGAAATCGACGCGCGAGGAACCGACCCCCGAAGGAACGACCCCCTAAGGAACGACCCCCAGATGACCACCCCCCCAACCCATGAGCCGGACTCCCCCCGTGACCTCGTCGGCATCGGCATCGGACCGTGCAACCTCTCCCTCGCCGCCCTCGCCCACCCGCTCGCCGAACTCGACGCCGTGTTCTACGAGCAGCGCCCCGGCTTCGACTGGCACCCCGGCCTGCTCATCGAGGGCGCCACCGTCCAAGTGCCCTTCCTCGCCGATCTGGTGACCCTCGCCGACCCCACGAGCCCCTGGAGCTTCCTCAACTACCTGCGGACCCGGGAGCGGCTCGTCCCCTTCTACTTCGCCGAGCGCTTCCACATCCACCGCGCCGAGTACGACGCCTACGGCCGCTGGGTCTCCCGGCAACTGCCCGGGCTGTGTTTCGGCCATCAGGCCGACGCCGTCCGGTGGAACCCCGAACGCGACGTGTTCGAGGTCGACTTCACCCGGCTCGACGCCGAGGGGGAGGCCGAGTCCACGGGCCGCACCTACACCCGCAACGTCGTCCTCGGTGTCGGCACCGCCCCCTACGTGCCAGACCCCCTCAAGCCCCTCGTGGAGGCGTCCGGTGTCCCGGTCGTGCACGCCGCCGACTACCTCGACCACCGCGCCGCCGTCCTCGCCGCCGACCACGTCACCGTCGTAGGCTCCGGACAGTCCGGCGCCGAGGTCTTCCTCGACCTGCTGCGCCACCGCCCCGCGGGCCGCGAGCAGCTGCACTGGATCGGCCGCACCGAGGCGTTCGCCCCGATGGAGTACTCCAAACTCGGCCTGGAGCACTTCACCCCCGACTACACCCGCTACTTCCACGCCCTCGCCGAACCCGTCCGCGACCGGCTCGTCGCCGCCCAGGGGCAGCTGCACAAGGGCATCGACGCGGGCACCCTCGCCGCCATCCACGACGAGCTGTACCGGCGCACCCTGCACGGCGGCTGGCCCGACGTCGTCCTCACCCCGGGCGTCCGCGTCCGCACCGCCGGGCGCATCGCCACCACCAAGGTCGAACTCCACCTGGAACACCTCCAGCAGGACAGCCGCTCCCGGCTCACCACCGACGCCGTCGTCCTCGCCACCGGCTACCGCCAGCGCCCCCTCGACCGCATCCTGGCCGGGCTCGACTCCTACCTGCGCCGCGACAGCAGCGAACGCCCACGCATCGACGAGGAGTTCAGGCTGGTCCTGGACCCCTCGGTCACCGGTTCGGTGTACGTCCAGAACGCCGAGCTGCACACCCACGGCGTCGGCGCCCCCGACCTCGGCCTCGCGGCGTGGCGCAGCGCCACCATCCTCAACTCCCTCACCGGCAAGGAGCCCTACCCGCTGCCGAGCAGAACGGCTTTCACCACGTTCGGGCTTCAGGAGCCGGGCCACCGGGTTCCGCAGACCAGACAGGCGCAACAGCTGACACCGCTCGTCGAGGGAAGGTGACGGGAGGGCGGAGCCGACAGGAACCCACCGACGGCGGTGCCGGGCCTGCCATGGCAACGCCGTGGATCACCCGCCCACCGCACCGCCGTCACCGGCCCCGCGAGCGGTTCGCGCCGCCCGTCGTGGGCGCTGCGTCGTGTGCGCTCCGGCCGCCCGGGCGGGACGCACATGACACAGTGGGGCGTATGACCTCTGAGCCCACCGCTCCGTACGGCACCCCCGACGCCCCCCTCCTCGTGGTCCGCGGCGAGGCCGACCTCGAGGCCGATCCCGAGGTCGCCCGCATCGGTGTCACCGTGAGTGCCCGCGGTCGCGACCGGCGCTCCACGCTCGACGACCTCACCCGCCGCAACGCCGCCGTTCTCGACCTCGTGAAGTCCTACGGGGACGCGGTGGAGGAGCTGTCCACCGGCGCCTTCTCCATCACCCCGGAACTGACCGAGCGCGGCCGGGGCGAGCGGGTGCGCAGCTACCAGGGACGGGTCCACCTCGGCGCCGAGTTCGCCGACTTCACCGTCCTCGGTGAACTGACCACCCGGCTGGCCGACTTGGAGCTGACCCGGGTGGACGGCCCCTGGTGGTCCCTGCGCCCCGGCTCACCGGTGCATGCCGAGGCCCGGCGGCGGGCCGTCGCCGACGCGGTCCAACGGGCCCGGGAGTACGCCGAGGCCCTGGGCACCTCGGTCGCCGCCCTGATCGAACTGGCCGACACCGGCGCCGAGCGCCCGCGGGCCGGCGGGGCGGTCTACGGCCGGGGTGTCCGGCGGATGAGCATGGCCGACACGTCCGAGGCGGTCGAACCCCTCGACCTGGAACCCTCGCGCCAGCGGGTGACCGCTCAGGTCAGCGCGCAATTCACGATGCTGCCGCCGCGGCTTTGAAGTGCGCGGCCGGGAACCGATGACCGGAAAGAATCGCTCGTAGGAGCGGGTCACTGCGCAATTCAACACTTGTCAATATCCCTTTACTCAAAGGTTGTTGAGTGGTCATGTAGCCCGGATTCTCTACCGGCGGGTAAGGCCTAGGGTCGAATCATGCGCCGAGCAAAGATCGTTTGTACCCTGGGTCCCGCCACCGACTCGTACGACCAGATCAAGGCACTGGTCGAGGCCGGAATGGACGTCGCCCGCTTCAACCTCAGCCACGGCACTCATGCCGATCACGAGGAGCGTTACCAGCGGGTACGAAAGGCGGCCGACGAAACCGGCCGCAGTGTGGGAATCCTCGCCGACCTTCAAGGTCCGAAGATCCGGCTCGGCCGTTTCAGCGAAGGACCCGTACTCCTTGAACGCGGCGACTCCTTCACCATCACCGTGGAGGAGGGCGTCGAGGGCGACCGGAACCGGTGCGGCACCACCTACGCCGGCCTCGCCGCCGACGTCACCCCGGGTGAGCGCGTCCTCGTGGACGACGGCAAGGTCTGCCTGGAGGTCACGGCCGTCGACGGACCCCGGGTGCGCACCCGGGTCGTCGAAGGCGGTGTCATCTCCGACCACAAGGGCCTCAACCTCCCCGGCGTCTCCGTCTCGGTACCCGCCCTCTCCGGGAAGGACGAGGACGACCTGCGCTGGGCGCTGCGCACCGGCTTCGACGTCATCGCCCTCTCCTTCGTCCGCAGCGGCAAGGACGTCGAGGACGTCCACCGCATCATGGACGAGGAGGGCCGCCGCCTCCCGGTGATCGCCAAGGTCGAGAAGCCGCAGGCCGTCGACGCGATCGACGACATCGTCGCCTCCTTCGACGGCATCATGGTCGCGCGCGGGGACCTCGGCGTGGAGATGCCGCTGGAGCAGGTGCCGATCGTGCAGAAGCGTGCGATCAAGCTCGCCCGGCGCAACGCCAAGCCGGTCATCGTGGCCACCCAGATGCTGGACTCGATGATCGACAACTCCCGCCCGACCCGCGCCGAGGCCTCGGACGTGGCCAATGCGGTCATCGACGGCACGGACGCGGTGATGCTCTCCGGCGAGACCAGCGTCGGCAAGTACCCGATCGAGACCGTGCGGACCATGGCGAAGATCGTCGAGGCGGCCGAGGAGGACCTGCTCGCCAAGGGGCTTCCGCCGCTGACCGAGCGGAACAAGCCGCGCACCCAGGGCGGAGCGGTCGCCCGGGCCGCCGCCGAGATGGGCGACTTCCTCGGCGCGAAGTTCCTGGTGGCCTTCACGCAGTCGGGAGACACCGCCCGGCGCCTGTCCCGTTACCGCTCGCCCATCCCGCTGCTGGCCTTCACCCCGGAGCAGGCCACCCGTTCCCAGCTCAGTCTGACCTGGGGCGCGGAGACCTTCCTCGGCCCGCACGTCGACTCCACGGACGCGATGGTCGACCAGGTGGACGAGCTGCTGCTGAAGTACGGCCGCTGTCGGAAAGGTGACGTCGTGGTCATCACGGCGGGTTCCCCGCCCGGTGTCTCCGGCTCGACCAACATGGTCCGGGTGCACCACATCGGCGAGGACGACAGCCCCGGCTGACGGTCCCGGGGAACGGCAAAGGGCCCCTCACGGCAAGGGGCCCATCGGAAAAGCTGACCTTGGAATCCAAGGAAAAGTGCCCCGAGTCGGACTCGAACCGACACTGTACGGGTTTTGAATCCGTTGCCTGCTGCCAATTGGGCTACCGGGGCTCGCAGAATCAAAGGTTTCCCCCGACCCTCCGCGCGTCCACCATACCGTAGCTAGGTAGGCTCTTGTAAGCAGTGCCCGTGCCCCGAACGAGGAGCCCCTGTGACCGCCGAGTCGCCCCAGCCCGTAGACGCGCCCGACGACGACAAGTCGCACGTGCCTCCGCTGACGACCCGTGTCGTCATCGCCGAGGACGAGGCCCTGATCCGCCTCGACCTGAAGGAGATGCTCGAGGAGGAGGGCTACACCGTCGTCGGCGAGGCGGGAGACGGGGAGCAGGCCGTGGAGCTGGCCCGCGAGCACAAGCCGGACCTGGTGATCCTCGATGTGAAGATGCCCAAGCTGGACGGCATCTCCGCGGCCGAGAAGATCGCCGAGGAGTCCATCGCCCCGGTCCTGATGCTCACCGCCTTCTCGCAGCGCGACCTCGTCGAGCGCGCCCGGGACGCCGGTGCCATGGCGTACCTGGTGAAGCCGTTCAGCAAGAGCGACGTCGTACCGGCCATCGAGATGGCCGTCTCCCGGTTCACCGAGCTGAAGCAGCTGGAGAAGGAGGTCGCCGACCTCACCCTGCGGCTGGAGACCCGCAAGCTGGTCGACCGCGCCAAGTCCATTCTTCAGACCGAGTACGGGCTGACCGAGCCCGCCGCCTTCCGCTGGATCCAGAAGACCTCCATGGACCGCCGCCTGTCGATGCAGCAGGTCGCCGAGGCCGTCATCGCGGACAACGAGGAGAAGAAGGCCACCAAGAAGGCCTGACCCCCGCAGCCGAACGAAGAGGCCCGCGCCCCGGAGAAGAGGGCGCGGGCCTTCGCGCCCCAGGTGTGGGGCGCGGGACTTTGTTCGGTGTGCGGGTCCGTCGCGCGGACGCGACCGGTCACGACGGACCCGCAGCGTTCGAACGGCGCTTCCAGCGGGGCGTCTAGTCCTCGCCGAGGTACGCCTTGCGCACCGACTCGTCGTGCAGCAGGTCCTGGCCGGTGCCGGACAGGACGATGGAGCCGACCTCCATCACATGGCCCTGGTCGGCGAGCGAGAGCGCCGCCTGGGCGTTCTGCTCGACCAGCAGGATCGTCGTGCCCTGGGACTTCAGCTCGGCGATCGTGGCCATGATCTTCTGCATCATGATCGGTGACAGACCCATGGACGGCTCGTCCAGCATCAGCAGCTTGGGCCGGGACATCAGCGCCCTGCCCATCGCCAGCATCTGCTGCTCACCGCCCGAGAGGGTGCCGGCGGCCTGCTTCCTGCGCTCCCCGAGGATGGGGAAGAGGTCGTAGGCGCGCTGGATGTCCTTCTCGATGCCTTCCTTGTCCTTGCGGAGGAAGGCGCCGAGCTGGAGGTTCTCGGCGATGGTCAGCCGAGGGAAGATGTGCCGGCCCTCGGGGGAGTGGGCGAGCCCGAGCGCGACGATCTTGTGCGCCGGGACGCTGGCGAGCGGCTTGCCGTCGAAGACGATCTTTCCCGAGGTGGGCTTGAGCAGACCCGACAGGGTGCGCAGGGTCGTCGTCTTGCCGGCGCCGTTGGTGCCGATGAGGGTGACGACCTGGCCGGCCTCGACGCTGAACGAGATGCCCTTGACGGCCTCGATCTTGCCGTAGGAGACCCTGAGGTCCTCGACCTCCAGCAGTGCGGTCACTGGGCCTCTCCCTTGGTGGTGCCGGTGGTGCTGTCCGCCTCGGTGCTCTCCTCGCCGGACGGTTCGGGGTCGGCGTCGGCGTCGGCGTCTGCCTCGGCCGATGCCGTGCCGGACTCGGCCTCGGCGGATGCCGTGCCGGACTCGGCGTCGGCCTCGGCCTCTGCGTCGGCTGCGGCCTCGGCTGCGGCCTCGGCGGCCTCGACCTCGGCGGCCTCCGCCTCACCGGGATCGCCCTCGAAGGGCTCGCCCAGATAGGCGGCGACGACGCGCTCGTCGGCCTGTACGACGTCGGAGGTGCCCTCGATGAGCTTCTCGCCCTGGACGAGCACGGCGACGCGGTCGCACAGGTTGAAGATGAAGCGCATGTCGTGCTCGATGACGAGGACGGCGATGCCCCTGTCCCGGATGGCGAAGACCAGTTCCTCGGTGGCCCGGGTCTCCTGCGGGTTCATGCCGGCCGTCGGCTCGTCGAGCAGCAGCAGGCCCGGCTCGCTCGCCAGTGCCCGCGCGATCTCCAGCTTGCGCTGCTCGCCGTAGGGCAGGTTGCGCGCGAGGTGGTCGCGCTTGGCCGCGAGGCCGACGAACTCCAGGAGTTCCATGGCCTTCGCCTCGGACTCCTTCTCGGCCTTGCGGAAACCGGGACCGCGCAGCAGCGCGGACCACAGGCCCTCCTTGGTCCGCGTGTGGCGGCCCACGAGGACGTTCTCCAGGACGGTCATGTTGGCGAAGAGCCGGATGTTCTGGAACGTCCGGGCGATGCCCGCCTGCGTCACCAGGTGCGGCTTGGGCGGCAGCACCTTGCCCTGGTAGGCGACCGTGCCCTCGGTGGGGATGTACAGGCCGGTGAGGCAGTTGAAGAAGGTGGTCTTGCCGGCGCCGTTCGGGCCGATGAGACCGACGATCTCGCCGCTGTTGACCGTGAAGTCGACCGAGCGGACGGCGGTCAGACCGCCGAAGCGCATCGTGACGTCACGGGCTTCGAGTACAGGTGTCGTCATGGTTCTTACGCCCCTGCCTTGGTGACGGCCGGATCGTCGGCCAGCGTCGCTTGCGCCGGTACGTCGAGCTGGCCGGTCTCGTGGAACTCCAGCTGGCGGCGGCGGTTGGCGATGATGCCCTCCGGCCGGAAGCGCATCAGCAGGATCAGCGCGATGCCGAAGGCGAACAGCTCGTAGTTCTGGAGGAACTGGAGCTTCTCCGGGACCAGGTAGAGCACACTCGCGCCGAGCAGCGGGCCGCTGACGGTGCCCATGCCGCCGAGGACGACGGCGGCCAGCAGGAACGCCGAGTTGGGCGGGGCGGCACCCGCGAACTGGTACGGCTGCGGGTTCACGCTGTAGTTCACGTGCGCCATCACGGTGCCGGCGAGGCCCGCGAGGGAGGCGCCGAGGGCGAAGGCGACCAGCTTGACGCGGAAGCCGTTGATGCCCATGGCGGTGGCGGCGGTCTCGTCCTCGCGGATGGCGATCCAGGAGCGGCCGATACGGGAGTCGGAGGCGCGGGTGAAGACGAGCACGACGATCGCCGTGACGATGAGCATCAGGAACAGGTAGTTGGCGAACCGGCCCAGGGTGAACCCGCCGATGTCGTGCGCCTCGCCCAGGTTGAACCCGAAGATGTTCAGGTCCGGGATCTGGGTGATGCCATTGGGGCCGCGGGTGATGTTCGGTCCGGAGTCACCGTCGAGGTTGTTCACGGTGATACGGAAGATCTCACCGAAGCCGAGCGTCACGATGGCCAGATAGTCGCCGCGCAGCCGCAGGGTCGGCGCGCCGATCAGCACACCGAAGACCAGCGAGGCCGCCATGCCGGTGAGGGCCGCGGCCCAGAACGGGAAGTGCACACCGGAGAACCGGGAGTACTCCGAGCCGGAGACCAGGGCGGCCGCGTAGGCGCCGACGCCGAGGAAGGCGACGTAACCGAGGTCGAGCAGACCGGTGAGGCCGACGACGATGTTCAGGCCGAGGGCGACGGTGGCGAAGATCAGGATGTTCACGCCGACGTTGGCGTTGTGGTCGTCGTTCTGGGTGAAGGGGAAGATCACGGCTGCGACGAAGGCGAGCGAGGAGGCGAACGCCTTGTGCTGGGCCGAGAGCGTCGCGAACCGGTCGACGAGACCGGTGTGCATCAGGGCCCAGGCGGCGAAGACGAACAGGAGCAGGAAGCCGATGAAGGTCTCGCTCGCGTCGTTGTCGATGCCGATGCCGTAGGTGAAGGCCACCAGGCCGAGCGCGGTGCCGGCGGTGATGATGCCGCGCTCGACGAGCGGCGACACCTTGCCGGGGCGGGGCTGCTCGGGCTTGGTGAGGTAGCCGCGGAAGCCGGTGCCAGGAGCCGGGTGGGGCAGCGCGAGGGCGCCCACGACGGGCAGCGCGGAGGCCAGCATCGCCACGAACGCGCCGGGGTCGAGGTTGACCAGGCCGCCGAGGTCGACGGCGATGGCGATGCCGGTGAACCAGCAGACGGCGAAGGCCGACAGGGCGGCCAGCAGAACGGGGGAGGTGGCGTTCGCCGGGTTCAGCCAGCGCAGCCCCTTCACGTTCCACAGGGTGAGCCCGAACAGCAGGGTGAGGGCGCCGCCCACGAGGGCCAGGATCTGCAGGCCCGCCGGGTAGCCGTAGACGGTCAGGTCGCCGGGGAAGTCGGGCGTCCAGGTCCAGCTGAGGAACGTGCTGGCGATGGTGCCCACGGCGCCGACGGCTATGAGCAGCCGGGCGGCGGCGGGCGGCAGCGGGACGGGCCCGCGCCCGGCCGCGGCCGGGGCCTTGGTGGTGGTGTCGGTCATGCTGCTCACGCCCTGTCCGCGACGCGTTCGCCGAGCAGGCCTTGTGGCCTGAAGAGAAGTACGAGGATGAGGAGGACGAAGGCCCACACGGCGGCCCAGCCGCCTCCGCCGAGCTGCTGCATGCCGGGGATGTTGGAGATGTAGGCGGTGGCCATGGCCTCGGCGACGCCGAGGACGAGACCGCCGAGCATGGCGCCGTAGATGTTGCCGATGCCGCCGAGGACGGCCGCGGTGAACGCCTTCAGACCGGCGATGAAGCCCATGTCGTAGGAGACGGAACCGTACTTGAGGCCGTAGGAGACACCGGCGACGGCCGCGAAGAAGCCGCCGATGGCGAAGGCGATGACGATGATGCGGTTCGTGTCGATGCCCATCAGCTGGGCGGTGTCCGGGTCCTGGGCGGTGGCCTGCATGGCGCGGCCGGTGCGGGAGAGCCGGACGAAGAAGGCGAGGACCGCCATGCACAGCGGGGCCGCGATGATCAGGAAGACGTCACCGCTCTGCACGGTCACGGAGCCGATGTGCAGCGGGCCGAACGGCAACTGCGGGAAGACCCGGGCCGACTTGGCGTCGCCGTCGACGTGGTACCAGTTGAAGACCGCCTGCTGCAGCGCGAGCGACAGGCCGATCGCGGTGATCAGGGGGGCGAGGCGTGGTGCGCCGCGCAGTGGGCGGTAGGCGAAGCGCTCGGCGCCGACGGCGATGAGGACGGCCACCAGCGCGCCGCCGATGAGCATCGCCGGCAGGGCTATCCACATGGATATGCCGTCCGGCAGGACGAGGTAGACCGTGAGGGCGCCGAAACCTCCGGTCATGAAGATCTCGCCGTGGGCGAAGTTGATGAGCTGGACGATGCCGTACACCATCGTGTATCCGATGGCGATCAGCCCGTACATCGAGCCGAGGAACAGCCCGTTGGCCAGCTGCTGCGGCAGGGTGTTCACCGCATGGCCTCCATGTGGTGGGGAGAGTCAAGGGGGGCGTAGAAGGCGGGCCGCGCGGTGACGGTGGTCTGCGCCGCGCGGCCCTGGTGGTGCGGAGTGTTCGGCTCGGGTTACTTCGGGTTGGCGACGCCGCTCTTGACGGACTTCCACTCACCCTTGGTGACCTGGTAGACGGTCAGCTGCTTGTTGGTGGTGTCGCCGTACTCGTCGAACGCGATCTTGCCGGAGATGCCGTCGAAGGAGCTCTTCTGGACACCGTCGACGACCTGGGTGCGGGCGTCGTCCGGAATCTTGCCGTCCTTCACGACCGAGGCGACCGCCTTGATGATCGCCGTGGTGGCGTCGTAGGCGTAGGAGCCGTAGGTGCCGTAGTCACCGGGGTACTTCTTGGCCTTGTAGGTGGCCACGAAGTCCTTGGCGGCGGGCAGGGTGTCGACCGGGACGCCGATCGACGTCACCAGGTCGCCCTCGGCGGCCTTGCCCGCGGTCTTGATGTAGGTCGGGGTGAACATGCCGTCACCGCCGAACAGCGGGATCTTGGCGCCGGCGTCCTTGAGCTGCTTGGTCAGCACCTCGGACTCGTCGTACTGGCCGCCGTAGTAGAGCAGGTCGGCGCCCGAGTTCTTGATCTTGGTGGCCAGCGTGGAGAAGTCACGGTCGCCCACGTTGATGTGGTCGGTGCCGATGACCTTGCCGCCCTGCTTTGTGAACTGCTCCTTGAAGATCTTGGAGAGGCCCGCGCCGTAGGTCTGCTTGTCGTCGACGACGAACGCCTTCTTCTTGTGGATGCCGTTGTAGGCGTAGTCCGCCGCGTAGGCACCCTGCAGGGCGTCGGTGGTCGCGGTGCGGAAGTAGGTCTTGAACGGGCGGGACTTGCTGGTCTGCCAGTTCTTGCCCTGGGTCAGCTCGGGGGCGGTGTTGGACGGGGAGATCTGCACCAGGTTCGCCGTGGCGAAGACCTGCTGCATCTGCGTGGCCACACCGGAGTTGAGCGGGCCGACGACACCGAGCACGCTCTTGTCGGAGACGAGCTGGGTGGCGTTCTGCTGGCCGGTGGCCGGGATCGCCTTGTCGTCCAGTGCCTTGATCTTGAAGGTGACGCCCGGGACGGTCTTGTTCTTGTTGGCGTCGTCGACGGCGATCTGCGCGCCGTACTGGATGCCAAGGCCCGTTGCGGAGTTCTGGCCGGTCAGAGGGGCGTCGACGCCGATCGTGACCGTCACGTTGCCGCCGTCGCCGCCCTTGTTGTCTTTGTCGCGGGAGCCACAAGCGGTGAGGGTCAGAGCTCCGGTGGTCAGCACGGAGGTAAGAATCACCAGAGAACGCTGTCGCACAATCGATCCTTTCCGCAGGCACGCCCGCCCCCTGTGAGGGACGGCGGGTGCCGCGCCGGTACCGAACTCCCGATGGAGCGGTGACTGGCCGTGACTCTAAGCGTGTGTGCGGAACGTGGAGGAGGGCTTGACCAAGGCTGTGACGCTCTTGTTATGACACGAGGTAATGCAGAGCGGTACACGCCGGGGGGAAAGAAGGAATTCAGTCCGATTCGCCCCGTCCGCATTCTGAGAACCTGCAGGACTCACCGTGATCCGTTCAGGCGTCTCGATGGTTTTGGTGATTACGCGGCACTGTTGCTGCAGGCTACTTCCGGGGTGTCCGAGGGGTCCTGCGCACCGTGGGTGCCAGGAGCGAAACCGCGAATGGGTATTGCACGCGTATTACGTAGAGTTACGTCAAGGAAAGGGAGTTCAGGCCTCGGGCCTCTTCGCATTTCCCTGCGAGGGGTGCGATCCGGGGGTGTCGCACGGGGGGCGGAGACGGCGGGGCAGGGCCGTGCGACGTCGGCGTGTGCGGTGCTCCCGGGGCTGCGGGCACTGCCCGTATGCCGGACGGGCCGGGTGCCCGGCAACGGCCGATCCCGGCCGACGGATTCCGTGGCCGATCTGGCGGACCGTCAATTCGTGTTCTGCGTCGAATTTCTGACGCGGCTTCGAGAAATGTGCCACCCGCGTGGCCGGTCTCCGCGCGGAGCGGGCCCCGGCCCGGACGACTCCGTCGGTCGCCGGCGACTCCGTCGGCCGGGTGCGGCTCCGCCGACCGGACACGACGGCTCGACGGTGCTCGACGGCCCGGCGGAGCCCGTCGGGCCCCGCCGGGACGCTGTCAGACGCCGGTGCCTCGGACGTGCACCTCGTCGCCCTTGCGCACGTCCCGCAGCAGGCAGGTCAGCCGGGCGCTGCACACCCGGCGGCCCTCCTCGTCGCTGATCACGATCTCGTACGTCGCCGTCGACCGGCCGCGGTGCACGGGCGTGGCCACGCCCGTGACCAGGCCCGAGCGGACCCCGCGGTGATGCGTGCAGTTCAGGTCCACGCCGACCGCGATCTTCGAGCTGCCGCCGTGCAGCATGGAGCCGACCGAGCCCAGGGTCTCCGCCAGCACCGCGGAGGCGCCCCCGTGCAGCAGGCCGTAGGGCTGGGTGTTGCCCTCCACCGGCATCGTCCCGACGACGCGGTCCGCCGAGGCCTCCAGGATCTGCACGCCCATCCGCGCCCCGAGATGGCCTGCCGAGAACAGCGCGGGAAGGTCGACGCCGAGCGCGGCGTACTCGTCGATGACCTCCTGCGGGAATTCCACCTGCTGCTGCTCGCCCATGGGTCCGGCTCCGTTCGTCGTACACCTTTTTCTTGGCTGAGCAAACGCTCAGTCGGTCGCCGATTGTTCCAGACGGCGCTCCGCAGGGCCCGTCCGGTTTTCGAGGCGGACCACGACGGACTTGCTGGCCGGGGTGTTGCTGGTGTCGGCGGTGGCGTCCAGCGGCACGAGCACGTTGGTCTCCGGGTAGTAGGCGGCGGCACAGCCCCGGGTCGTCGGATAGTGCACGACCCGGAAGCCCGGCGCCCGCCGTTCCACGCCGTCCTTCCACTCGCTCACCAGGTCGACGTACGACCCGTCGGCGGCCCCCAGGGCCCGTGCGTCCTCCGGGTGCACCAGCACCACCCGGCGTCCGTTCGTGATGCCCCGGTAGCGGTCGTCCAGGCCGTAGATGGTGGTGTTGTACTGGTCGTGCGAGCGCAGCGTCTGCAGCAGCAGTCGGCCCTCGGGCAGCTGGGGGTACTCCACCGGCGCCGCCGTGAAGTTCGCCTTGCCGGTCGCCGTCGGGAAGCGGCGCTCGTCGCGCGGTGCGTGCGGCAGCGTGAAGCCGCCGGGGCGGGCCACGCGCGCGTTGAAGTCCTCGAAACCGGGGATCACGCGCGCGATGCGGTCGCGGATCGTCGCGTAGTCCTTCTCGAACTCCTCCCACGGCACCTTGCTGTCCGCGCCGAGCACCCGGCTCGCCATCCGGCACACGATCGCCGGCTCCGACAGCAGCTGACCGCTCGCGGGCGCAAGCCGCCCCCGCGAGGCGTGCACCATGCCCATGGAGTCCTCGACGGTGACGAACTGCTCTGTGCTCTTCCCGTCCGGGCCGACCTGCAGATCGCGTTCGGTACGGCCGAGCGTCGGCAGGATCAGGGCACGCGCGCCCGTGACCACGTGCGAGCGGTTCAGCTTGGTCGACACGTGCACGGTCAGCCGGGCGCGCCGCATGGCCGCCTCGGTGACGTCCGTGTCGGGGGAGGCGGCGACGAAGTTGCCGCCCATGGCGAAGAACACCTTCGCCTCGCCGTCGCGCAGCGCGCGGATGGCCCGTACGACGTCGAAACCGTGCTCGCGCGGCGGCGCGAACCCGAACTCCCTCTCCAGTGCGTCCAGGAAGGCCGGGGCGGGCCGCTCGAAGATGCCCATCGTGCGGTCGCCCTGCACGTTGGAGTGGCCGCGCACCGGGCACACGCCCGCGCCGGGACGGCCGATGTTGCCGCGCAGCAGAAGGAAGTTGACCACCTCGCGGATGGTCGGGACGGCGTGCTTGTGCTGGGTGAGGCCCATCGCCCAGCAGACGATGGTCCGCCGGGAGGCGAGCACCATCCCCAGGGTCTCCTCGATCTGCGCGCGCGTGAGGCCGGTCGCGGCGAGCGTCTCGTCCCAGTCGGCGGCCTTCGCGGCGGCGGCGAACTCCTCGTACCCGTGGGTGTGTTCGTGTACGAACTCCTCGTCGACCGCGCCCTCCGCCTCCAGGATCAGCCGGTTGAGGAGACGGAACAGGGCCTGGTCGCCGCCGATGCGGATCTGCAGGAACAGATCGGTGAGAGCCGCGCCCTTGAGCATGCCCTGCGGGGTCTGCGGGTTCTTGAACCGCTCCAGGCCGGCCTCGGGCAGCGGGTTGACGCTGATGATCCTCGCGCCGTTCGCCTTGGCCTTCTCCAGCGCGGAGAGCATGCGCGGATGGTTCGTCCCCGGGTTCTGTCCCGCGACGATGATCAGGTCGGCCTTGTACAGGTCCTCCAGCAGGACGCTGCCCTTGCCGATGCCGATCGTCTCGGACAGCGCCGAGCCGGACGACTCGTGGCACATGTTCGAGCAGTCGGGAAGGTTGTTGGTGCCCAGCTCGCGCGCGAAGAGCTGGTACAGGAACGCGGCCTCGTTGCTGGTCCGCCCCGAGGTGTAGAAGACGGCCTCGTCGGGGGAGCCGAGGGCGGAGATCTCCTCGGCGATGATCCCGAAGGCCCGCTCCCAGCTCACCGGCTCGTAGCGCTCGGCACCCTCGGGAAGGTACATGGGGTGCGTGAGCCGCCCCTGCTGGCCCAGCCAGTAGCCGCTCCTGGTGGCCAGGTCGGCGACGGAGTGCGCGGCGAAGAACTCGGGCGTGACCCGGCGCAGGGTGGCCTCCTCGGCCACCGCCTTGGCGCCGTTCTCGCAGAACTCCGCCTTGTGCCGGTGGTCCGGCTCCGGCCAGGCGCAGCCCGGGCAGTCGAAGCCGTCCTTCTGGTTCACGCGCAGCAGCGTCAGCGCGGTGCGCTTGACGCCCATCTGCTGCTGGGCGATGCGCAGGGTGTGTCCGATGGCGGGCAGCCCCGCCGCAGCATGCTTCGGCTCCGCGACCTGCGGCGCGTCCTGAACCGGATCCCCCATGGGTGGCTTCGTCGCCATCGAGCGCTCCCTTTCGCCTGCGTGTGAGCAATAAGGCCCCGATCCTCCCACGACCCGCCGACAGCCAGCAGTGGTGGGCTGGCCCGGGACGGGGCCGATGTCCGGGAGGGCGTGTGGCGGCGGACGGGGCCGATGTCCGGGAGGGCGTGCCACGGGGGCTGCGACGGATGTACCTCTTCCATACCGGGCGACCGGTTCCATCTCTGCCGTACCGGCGATCGGCCGTGGCCGCGACGGCGCCGCCCGGCGGTGCCGAGCCGCCGTCGGCCAGGCAGCTTGTCCCACATCCGCCCGCTCTGCCGGGCAATCGGCACGGAGCCTCCCCGGTCCCCGGCGGAGCCGCCCGCACCGGAGTGTCAGTGGGCCGTGGCAGGATCGGGGGCGTGGCAGAGACAGCATCGAAGAAGACCGACAAGACCCCCGGCGGCCCCCGTCCCCGGCTGATGCTCATGGACGGGCACTCCCTGGCCTACCGAGCGTTCTTCGCGCTGCCCGCGGAGAACTTCACGACCGCGACGGGCCAGCCGACGAACGCGATCTACGGTTTCGCGTCGATGCTGGCCAACACCCTGCGTGACGAGGCGCCCACCCACTTCGCGGTGGCGTTCGACGTCTCTCGCAAGACCTGGCGCTCCGAGCGGTTCACCGAGTACAAGGCGAACCGCTCCAAGACCCCGGACGAGTTCAAGGGCCAGGTCGAGCTGATCGGCGAGCTGCTCGACGCGATGCACGCACCGCGCTTCGCCGTCGAGGGCTTCGAGGCGGACGACATCATCGCCACCCTCGCCACCCAGGCCGAGGCCGAGGGCTTCGAGGTCCTCATCGTCACCGGCGACCGCGACTCCTTCCAGCTGGTCACCGAGAACACCACGGTGCTGTACCCGACGAAGGGCGTTTCCGAGCTGACCCGCTTCACCCCGGAGAAGGTTCTCGAGAAGTACGGGTTGACGCCCGTCCAGTACCCCGACTTCGCGGCCCTGCGCGGCGACCCGTCCGACAACCTCCCCGGCATCCCCGGTGTCGGCGAGAAGACCGCCGCGAAGTGGATCAACCAGTTCGGCTCGTTCGCCGAGCTGGTCGAGCGGGCCGACGAGGTCAAGGGCAAGGCCGGGCAGAACCTCCGCGACCACCTGGAGTCGGTCAAGCTCAACCGCGTCCTCACCGAGCTGGAGCGCCAGGTCGAGCTGCCGAGGACGGTCACCGACCTGGAGCGCGCGCCGTACGACCGCAAGACCGTCGCGATGGTCCTGGACACCCTGGAAATCCGCAACCCGTCCCTGCGCGAGCGGCTCTTCGCCGTGGACCCGGGTGCCGAGGAGGTCGAGGTCACCCCGGTCGCCGCGGACGGCGTTGAACTGGACGGCAAGATCCTCGGGACCGGCGAGCTGACCCCCTGGCTGGCCGGGCACGGCACCGGGACCCTCGGTGTCGCCACCGTCGACACCTGGGCGCTGGGCACCGGCTCGGTCGCCGAGGTCGCCCTCGCCGCGGCCGGGGGAGCGGCCGCCTGGTTCGACCCCGCCGAGCTGGACGAGACCGACGAGAACGCGTTCGCGGCCTGGCTCGCCGACGCCGCCCGGCCCAAGGTGTTCCACAGCGCCAAGGGGGCCATGCGCGTCTTCGCCGAGCACGGCTGGAGCGTCGAGGGCGTCGCCATGGACACCGCGCTCGCCGCCTACCTGGTCAAGCCGGGCCGCCGCTCCTTCGACCTGGACGCGCTGTCCCTGGAGTACCTGCACCGCGAGCTGGCCCCCGCCGCCGCGGCCGACGGCCAGCTGGCCTTCGGCGCGGACGACGGCGCGGAGGCCGAGGCGCTGATGATCCAGGCCCGCGCCGTCCTCGACCTGGGCGAGGCCTTCGAGGGCCGCCTCCAGGAAGTCGGCGCCGCCGACCTGCTGAGGGACATGGAGCTGCCCACCTCCGCCCTGCTGGCCCGCATGGAGCGCCATGGCATCGCGGCCGACCGCGCGCACCTGGAGACGATGGAGCAGATGTTCGCGGGCGCCGTGCAGCAGGCCGTGAAGGAGGCGCACGCGGCCGCCGGCCACGAGTTCAACCTGGGCTCGCCCAAGCAGCTCCAGGAGGTCCTCTTCGGCGAGTTGGCACTGCCCAAGACGAAGAAGACCAAGACCGGTTACACCACCGACGCCGACGCCCTGGCCTGGCTCGCCACCCAGACCGACAACGAACTCCCGGTGATCATGCTCCGTCACCGTGAGCAGGCGAAGCTGCGGGTCACGGTCGAGGGCCTGATCAAGACCGTCGCCGGTGACGGCCGCATCCACACCACCTTCAACCAGACGGTGGCCGCGACCGGCCGCCTGTCCTCCACGGACCCGAACCTGCAGAACATCCCGGTCCGCACCGACGAGGGCCGCGCCATCCGCCGCGGCTTCGTGGTCGGCGAGGGCTTCGAGTCCCTGATGACCGCCGACTACAGCCAGATCGAGCTGCGCGTGATGGCCCACCTCTCCGAGGACGAGGGCCTGATCGAGGCGTTCACCTCCGGCGAGGACCTGCACACCACCGTCGCCTCGCAGGTCTTCGCGGTGGAGCGGGACGCGGTGGACGCGGAGATGCGCCGCAAGATCAAGGCGATGTCGTACGGCCTGGCGTACGGCCTGTCCGCCTTCGGCCTCTCCCAGCAGCTGAACATCGAGGCGGCCGAGGCGCGCGCTCTGATGGACACCTACTTCGAGCGCTTCGGCGGCGTACGGGACTATCTGCGCCGGGCCGTCGACGAGGCGCGGGCGACGGGCTACACGGCGACGCTCTTCGGCCGCCGCCGCTACCTCCCGGACCTCAACAGCGACAACCGCCAGCGCCGCGAGGCGGCCGAGCGGATGGCCCTGAACGCGCCGATCCAGGGCACGGCGGCGGACATCGTCAAGATCGCCATGCTCAAGGTCGACCGGGCGCTGCGCGAGGCGGACCTCAAGTCCCGCATGCTGCTCCAGGTCCACGACGAAATCGTCCTGGAGATCGCCCCCGGCGAGCGCGAGGCCACCGAGGAGATCGTCCGCCGCGAGATGGCGTCCGCGGTCGACCTGAGGGCACCCCTCGACGTTTCGGTGGGCGTCGGCCCGGACTGGGAGTCGGCGGCGCACTAGCCTCCACGGCCCCGGCCGAGGGCGTTCCCGCCACCCCTGCGGCACCGCCCCCGGCCACCGCGCTGTCTGCCGCGAGTGCCGGTTTGTGCCGGCCGATGCGGTCGGCACCCACTCTTCGCTGCCCCGACGTCTGCTTCTCGCACACCCGCAGCGCCGCCATCTCCACCGCGACGGCGATCAACCCCCACCGCGCGCTCCGGGGGGTGCTGAACCCTCCCAAACGCCCAGGGCCCCCGTGGCGCCCCGCACCTCCACCCTGCGCAGGGCCCTCCACCCTGCGCAGGGCCCTCCACGGCTCCCACAGCCCGCACCCCGCCCCCACCGACCCGGCCGAACCCCGGGAGGGCCTTTCACTCACGTGGCCCCCGCCAAAACGCCCCCGGGGCCCCGCAGCCGCAACACTGCGGGCATGGGTATACGCATGCTTCACCGCCGGACGCCCGAGGCACGCAACGGCGCCCCGGCCCGGCCGCACACCGCCTCGGCCCAGGTCACGCCCGCCTCGCAGGTCCTGCCCCTGGCGGCCGACGCAAGCACCGCCCGCATCCCCGCCGACCCGGCCACCAGGGCCCGCAGGGCCGCAGCGGACGTGCGACGCCGGCTCGCCACACGGGGCACCCGGGCGGACGGTGCCGCCCTCGACCGGCGCGTCAGGGCGGATCTGGCCCGCGGCTACCTCGCGCTCCTGCTCGCCCTGATCCCGAAATCCCGCCCCCGGCGCACCCTCACCGTCTTCGTGGCCCCTGTCCTGAAGGCTCCTGTCACCGGGCCACCGGCCGGCCCTGCTCCGCACCGACCGCACCACCGGGACCACCCGGAACCCGGGCCGGGCGCCACACCCTGACCCCGGCCGCGTACACCAGCACCCCGAGGACCAGCCCGCTGCCCACCCCGAAGCACAGCGTGGGCACCAGGTCCCAGGGCCGGCCGTTCGCACCCCAGTACTCCCACCACCGCAACGCCCGCTGCACCGCCCCCACCAGGGCGCAGCCGCCGATCACGGCACCGGCCCGCCGGCGGTCCCGTACGGACAGCAGGGGCACCCCCACCGGCTCACCGCCCGGCACCCGCCGCAGCGCACGTGCCAGAAACACGGCGATCACCGCGGCGGCCGCCGCGGACGTGCCGTACTGCAGCCATGAGTACATCGGCATGCCCGCCAGACTCCGTCCCAGGGCGGGAGTCAGCCGTGACCCCCACCGGTCGTGATGCGTGAACGCGTCCCACACGACATGCGTCAGTGCGCCGAGCGCAGCGGAGACGTACCACCACAGCACGGACGCAGCCCGCACGCGCGTGCGGGGCGCGCCGCAGCGCAGCAGTGCCGCCGGACGCCCCTGACCGGTCCGGGGCAGCAGCGCCACGAGCGGCTCCCGGACGAGCAGCCACAACCCCACCAGCGCCCAGGAGATGAGCACGTCCACGCTCACCACACCGGCCAAGGAGTGCGTGAACGTCCCGAATCCCATCCCGCCCGACAGGACACTCGCCGCGTAGTAGGTCATGTCGGGCGCGAAGGAGCCCGCGACGAGTACCGCGGGCACCAGACGGCCCCGGCCCGTGCCGTCCTGCCGGACGGCCGGCAGGACGGCCGCCGCATGGCTGAGCGTGAACGGCAACAGAGCCCCCTGGAAACGATCGGCGGCCGTGGCGCGGGAACCGGTGATGACGTCCGTCCAGTATGCGTGCATGCCGCCCGCGGACGCCCGGGGCAACGACAGTTGGCCAATCGGTGAAAACCGGGCGCGAACGGGTCCCCACTCACAGCAAGTTGTCGTAGGGTCACCTGGGTTGCCGGCCCGGACGCGCGGCCGGACACACCTCACACACACGCAATGGCGGCACAGGGGCAACCAGAACACCGGGTCGACCGTCACACCAGAGCGAGGCAGTCAGACGGAGACGGACGCACCGCGTCCACGGGAGGGTTCACTCTATGGCGGCGCATTTCGGCAGGCGGCTGTGCAAGGGAGCGGCGACCACCGCCGTGGCCGCGGCGGCGGTCGCGGCTCTGTCCGCGTCCCAGGCACCGGGGGCGACCGGCGAGGACCACGGCAGACAGACCCCGACCGGCGCCAGCACCTCCGCACCCGATGTGGCCTCCGACGGCAACGCCACCGGCAACTCGCCGTACTACACGGACCTGCCGCCTCTCAACAGCCCCAACCCCAGCCCGTCGCCCACCGTCGGCACGCCCGTTTCCCGGGGTGAGGGCGAGGCCGGTATCCCCGCCACCGTCCTCGACGCCTACAAGAAGGCCGAGGCCGAACTGCGCTCCTCCAAGCCGGGCTGCAACCTGCCCTGGCAACTCCTCGCCGCCATCGGCAAGGTCGAGTCCGGCCAGGCCCGCGGCGGCCTCGTCGACGCGAACGGCACGACGCTGAGCCGGATCCTCGGCCCGCAGCTCGACGGCAACGGCTTCGCGCTCATCAAGGACACCGACCACGGCAAGTACGACGGCAACAGCTCCTACGACCAGGCCGTCGGCCCGATGCAGTTCATCCCGTCCACCTGGGCGTGGGCCGGCCGCGACGGCAACGGGGACGGCAAGGCGGACCCCAACAACGTCTACGACGCCGCGCTCGCCGCCGGCCACTACCTGTGCCGCAACAACTGGGACCTCTCGAGCGAAGCCGGCCTGCACAGCGCGATCCTCAGCTACAACGACTCGCAGGACTACCTGAACCTGGTCCTGAGCTGGCTGGAGTACTACCGCAAGGGCACCCACACCGTGCCCGACGGCACGGGCGGCGTGCCCGGCCACCGCAGCGACGACGGCACCACGCAGCCCTCCGAACCCGCGAACCCCTCCCACCCGCCGAAGACCAGGCCGAAGCCGAAGCCGCACAAGCCCGGCGGCAACAAGACCCCCGAGCCCAAGCCCCCGAAGCCCCCGAAGCCGCCGGTTCCGCAGACTCCCTCCGAGACCGTGGACCACCTGGAGGACGCGGGTACCGCGAAGCTCGACGCGATGGCCGGAGACGCGTTCGACCAGCGGATCGGCACCCGCGCCGAGACCAAGGCGGGCAAGGCCGTCGGCAAGGTCCGGATCCGGTTCACCATCACCGGCGACACCGACGCCACCTTCGCCGGCGGCGAGACCGTGGCCACCATCGCCACCGACGCCAAGGGCATCGCGGTCGCGCCCGCGCTCCAGGCGGGCGAGAAGACCGGCGACTTCAAGATCACCGCTGTTCTGGTCGGTCACAAGGCCAAGGGGGTCGACTACACGGCCACGGTCACCGAACGGGCCGCCGACACCCTCGTCCGCACCAGCGACACCCCGCTGACCTGCACCCCGGGCGGCGAGTTCGCCGACCAGGTCGAGGTGAAGGCGACGTACAAGGGCGCCGTCGCGGACAAGGTCGCCGCCACCGCCACCCTGATCAAGGCGGCCGACGACCCCACCGAGAACGACAAGGGCCCCTACTTCAAGGACGCCGACGGCAAGACCGTCCGCACCCTCACCGGCCTGCAGACCGACGACAAGGGCCTGCTCACGCTGCCGAAGCTGTACGCGGACGACACCACCGGCACTTTCCTGCTCCGCATCACCACCACCGGCGGCGCGACCCTCACCGTTGAGCTGAAGGTCGCCGCGGCCGACACCTCGCCGAGCCCCTCGCCGAGCCCGTCCGCGACCTCCTGACGGCACGCACGGAACAGACGCAGGGCCACAGGGCGCCCCCTCCGCCGCGGAAGGGGCGCCCTCGTCCGTGTGTGCAACCTGTTCTCATCTCGGCCGCCCGTTGCTACGGTGCCTGCCTCACCTGACGAACCATCAGGAACCGTCCGCCGGGAGGCCCCGCATGCGCGCCCTGATCGCCGCCGCGACCGGTCTCGCCCTCGCGTTCGCCCTGGTCCTGGCGATGACCGCCATGGGTGCGCCGACGGGCCGGACATCCCCCAAGCCGCTGCTGACGACGGTGCCCTCGCACCCGTAGCGGCGCCCGTCCGGGAGGGAGGCCCACATGCGCCGCAAGGCAAGCCTGGTCCTGCTCGCCTGCGCCGTGTTCTTCGCGGCGCTGTCCCCGCTGATGCGCTGGTACGCCTTCCCGCGCCTGGCCAGGATCCCCGCGAACCAGTACCAGGACATGGTCCTGGAGGCCAAGGGCGCCACCCTCCTCGACTACGGAACCATGCGCGCGAAGAAGGTCTCCAAGGTCACCATCGTGCAGACCCTCAAGGGCAACGTGGAGGCCGCCAGGAAGACAGAGAAGACCGCCGGCCGTCCCGTCGTCGTCTGGGACGGCCTCTCCTACCTTCAGGGCCCCGACGACAAGATGGTCTCCAAGATCCCCGAGCGCTACATCTTCGACGCCCACAGCCAGGACCCCGTCCACGCCACCGGCGAGGCGGTCGACGGCGACCCGGTCGAACGGCACGGCATCGAGTTCAAGTGGCCTTTCCTCACCCAGAAGCGCGACTACGAGTACTTCGACGCGCAGACCCGCACCACCAGCCCCATCCACTACAAGGGCACCCAGACCTTCCGCGGCCTGAAGGTCTACTACTTCGAACAGACCATTCCCTGGACCAGGGTTGCCTTCCCCAAGACCATGCCGGTCCAGGGCGTCACCCCCGAGTCGGTGGCCAGGACCGGCACCACCCGCTGGTACAGCACGGTCCGCAGGTTCTGGGTCGAACCGGTCACCGGAGCACCCGTGTACGGCGAGGAACTGCACAAGGAGGAACTGCGCGGCGGCACCCTGCTCGGGGGCCGCGCCAAGGTGACGGCGTTCGCGGGCGACGTGAAGATGCGCGAGGACTACATCGAGCACACGGTCGCCCTGGTCAAGCACAACCGCACCCTGGTCCTGATGCTCACGTCCTGCCTGCCCCGGGGCTTCCTGGCCCTCGGCCTCCTGCTCCTGGCGCTCTCCCTCTATCTGGAGGCACGCGGCCGCCGCCCGCAGGACCCGACACCCACCCGGGCGGCGGAACCCGAACCGGTCAGCGCCTGAGCCGTGCGTTGGTGTGCCGGGTGGGTTCGGCCGTGGCCGGGTCCTGGGGCCACGGATGCTTCGGATAGCGCCCGCGCAGCTCCGCTCGCACGCCCTGGTAGCCGTCCTTCCAGAAGGAGGCGAGGTCGGCCGTGACGGCGGCGGGCCGCCCGGCGGGGGAGAGGAGATGGACGAGCAGCGGGACCCCTGCCACGGCCGGCGTCTCCTGCAGCCCGAACATCTCCTGCAACTTGACCGCGAGGACGGGCCGCTCCGGGTCCCCGTAGTCGATCCGGATTCCGGACCCACTGGGCACGACGATCCGGTCGGGCGCCAGCTCGTCCAGCCGGGCGGCCTCCCCGCTCGCCCAGGGCAGCAGCCGCGCGAGCGCCTGCCCGGCCTCGATCCGCCCGAGATCGGCCCGGCGCCGGGCCCGGCTCAGCTCCGGCTCCAGCCATTCGTCCACGCGCGCGTGCAGCGCCTCGTCCGACACGTCCGGCCAGGGCTCCCCGAGGTGCACGCGCAGGAATGCCAGCCGCTGCCGCAACGCCTCGGCCTCCGGCGACCACCGCAACAGCCCGAACCCCTCCTGCCGGAGCCCTTCGAGGAGGGCGTCGCGCACGAGTCCGGGATCGACGTCCTTGAGGGGACGCACGGCCAACTCGACGGCACCCAGCCGTTCGACACGCCGGGCGACGACATCACCGTCCGCCCAGTGGACCTCGTCCCGCTCCTCCAGGAGCGGCGCGGCGGCGGCCCGCGCCACGTCCTCGGGCACGCCCGCGCCGAGCCGCACGCGCGCGTGCCCCTTCCCGCCGGGCCGGTCGGCGACCGCGACGACGATCCACGGTGCCCCGCGCAGGGCCGACCCCTCGGACACCTCGGCCCGCGTCCCGGACGCCATGAGGTACGACCCGCCGTCGAACCTGGCGACCCGCTCGGGGAAGGCCAGCGCAGCGACGAGCCCGACGCCCCTGTCGTCACCGGAGCCGGGCCCGCCCTGGACGTCCACGGACGGCGGACGGTCATGGGCGGCCGGGTGGGAGAACTCCCCCGACACGGACCGCAGCCGCCGCACCTCGCTGCGCCACCGCTCCCCGTAGGCGTCACCCCCGCGCCGAGCACGCCGCAGAGCACCGGCGAGATCGTCCCCGTAGTCCCGCGGCACCTCTTCGGACAGGAGAGCGACAACCCCGGCGCCCTCACCCGCCGTGTCCAGCAGGGCCCGCCCCAGCCGGGGATGCACCCCGAGCCGCCCCAGCCGTACACCGAGCTCCGTGGCCCGCCCGGCGGAGTCCACCGCCCCCACGGCCGTCAGCACGTCCCGCGCCGCCGCCATCGCCCCGCCCGGCGGCGGATCCAGCAGCGCCAGCCCGGAGGCGTCCGGATCGCCCCAGCAGGCCGCCTGAAGGGCGAACGCGGTCAGGTCGGCCACCTTGATCTCCGGTGCCGGAAAAGCCGTCAGACGGCCGTCCTCGGCTTCCGTCCAGCACCGGTACACCGCCCCGGGCGCCTCACGCCCGGCCCGCCCCGCCCGCTGCCGCCCGGCCGCCCGGGACGCCCGTACCGTGGTCAGCCCGCTCAGCCCGCGCGCGTGATCCACCCGCGGTTCCCGCGCGAGCCCCGAGTCGACCACGACCCGTACCCCGGGCACCGTCAGCGACGACTCCGCCACGGATGTCGCCAGCACCACCCGGCGCCGCTCCCCGGGTGCCAGCACCGCATCCTGCACGGCGGCGGGCGCCCGCCCGTGGACCTGGAGCACGTCCACCGACCCAAGAACCCCGAGCTGCCCGGCCACGCGCGCGATCTCGCCCGTACCGGGCAGGAAGCACAGCACGTCGCCCTCCCGCTCGGCCAGTGCCCGCCGCACCACCGAGGCCACGTGCGCGAGCAGCGCCGGATCGACCCACATGCCGTGCGGCGGGCGTACGGGACGCGCGGGCGGCGCCCACAGCACCTCCACGGGATGCGAGACCCCCTCGGCCTCGACCACCGGAGCGCCGCCGAGCAGCCGTGCCCAGCCCTGTGCGTCCGTGGTCGCCGACGCGGCCACCAGCCGCAGCTCCGGCCGCAGCGTCTGCCGTACGTCCCACAGGAACGCGGCCGCCGTGTCGGCGTCCAGATGCCGCTCGTGGCACTCGTCGAGCACCACGACGTCGACGCCGGTCAGCTCCTGGTCCCGCTGCAGCCGCTGCAGCAGCACACCGGTGGTCACGACCTCCACGCGCGTGTGCCGCCCCACGACCCGCTCGCCGCGCACCGTGTGGCCCACGCTGCCGCCTGGTTTCTCGCCCAGCAGCCACGCCATCCGACGGGCCGCCGCCCGCGCCGCGATACGCCGCGGCTCGGCCACCACGACCCGCCGCGCGGGACCGCCGCCGACCAGCCCCGCGAGCACCAACGGCGCCAGCGTCGTCTTGCCGGTGCCGGGCGGCGCCACCAGGACGGCGGCACCGTCCGTGTCCAGGGCGTCGGTGAGCGCGGGCAGGGCGGCGCGCACGGGCAGCGCGTCCAGGGCGTCGTAACGGATCACGCCCCCAGTGTCGTACGACGGGAGAACGGTCCTCACGCGTGCGTGCGCCTGCGCAGAGGCGTCGGCCGTATCGTCAGTCGCGTTCGCACACGAAGATCGCCGTCCCCGGAATCAGGTTCCCGCGCAGCGGGGACCAGCCGCCCCACTCCGAGGTGTTCCAGGCCGGCCACTCCGGCTCCACGAGGTCCACCAGGCGAAAGCCCGAGGCCACGATGTCCCGGATCCGGTCGCCGAGCGTCCTGTGGTGCTCGACGTACACCGCGCGGCCCTCCTCGTCCTGCTCCACGTAGGGCGTGCGGTCGAAGTAGGAGGAGGCCACCGACAGGCCCTCCGGGCCCGGCTCGTCCGGGAACGCCCAGCGGAGCGGGTGCGTCACCGAGAACACGAACCGGCCGCCCGGCCGCAGCACCCGGCCCACCTCGCGCAGTACCAGCCGCGGGTCGGCCACGAACGGCAGGGCCCCGTACGCGGAGCACGCCAGGTCGAAGGAGTCGTCGGCGAAGGGCAGCGCGGCGGCGTCGGCGCACACGAGGGGAAACGATCCGCCGATGCGCAGGGCGTGCTGGAGCTGGCGGTGCGAGAGGTCCAGCGCCACCGGGCGGGCCCCCTGGGCGGCCAGCCAGCGCGAGCACTGCGCCGCGCCCGCGCCGATCTCCAGGACGTCCTTGCCCTTCAGCTCCCCCGGTGGGCCGAGCAGCTCGGCCTCGACCTCGTCCAGACCCTCCGGGCCCCACACGAAGCGGTCGTCGCCGAGGAACGTGCCGTGCTCGACCTGGTACTCGTCCGCGTTGCGGTCCCACCAGCCCCGGTTGGCGCGGAGGCTCTCCGTGACCGAGGTGTCGCGTCGGGTGGCTTCGGGCTCGAACCCCTCAGGGTCGAGCGTTCCGGGCTCTTGGATGATCGGCTCCCTCGTCGTACTCTTCCGTCCAACCCGCCGGGTGCGTGTCACGGAAGGGGTCCCGCAGCCCTGCGTGGCCTCCAGGGACGATTCTCGTGCCGGGTATGCGGCGATCCGCCCCGGGTGTGCGCCTTCGTGCATTGACCCTGTCCGGCTGCCCCCGTATGCTACAAGTTGCGCTGCGGGCCTGCGCGCCTCAGACGGAGCAGGCTGCGCTCGCATCTGTATGTATGTCCCCTCGGTTCTCGAGGCGCCACAGGGCACCTGGTGCTCGTTGTGTGGCGCTTCCTTGGCTGTCCGGCTTCTGCAGAGCGAAACGGGCTCCCGGCGTAAGCAGTGCCTACGACTTCAATGTCCGTACCGGAGCCCTTTCCCACATGACGAGCAGCACCGAGACCACCGCCACCACCCCGCAGGTTGCGGTCAACGACATCGGTAACGAGGAAGCCTTCCTCGCCGCGATCGACGAGACGATCAAGTACTTCAACGACGGCGACATCGTCGACGGCGTCATCGTGAAGGTCGACCGGGACGAGGTCCTGCTCGACATCGGTTACAAGACCGAAGGTGTCATCCCGAGCCGCGAGCTCTCGATCAAGCACGACGTCGACCCCAACGAGGTCGTCGCCGTCGGTGACGAGATCGAGGCCCTCGTCCTCCAGAAGGAGGACAAGGAAGGCCGCCTGATCCTCTCGAAGAAGCGCGCCCAGTACGAGCGTGCCTGGGGCACCATCGAGAAGATCAAGGAAGAGGACGGCATCGTCACCGGTACCGTCATCGAGGTCGTCAAGGGTGGTCTCATCCTCGACATCGGCCTCCGTGGCTTCCTCCCGGCCTCCCTGGTCGAGATGCGCCGCGTCCGCGACCTCCAGCCGTACGTCGGCAAGGAGCTCGAGGCCAAGATCATCGAGCTGGACAAGAACCGCAACAACGTGGTCCTGTCCCGCCGTGCCTGGCTGGAGCAGACCCAGTCCGAGGTCCGCCAGACGTTCCTCACGACCCTCCAGAAGGGTCAGGTCCGCTCCGGTGTGGTCTCCTCGATCGTCAACTTCGGTGCCTTCGTGGACCTGGGTGGCGTCGACGGTCTGGTCCACGTCTCCGAGCTGTCCTGGAAGCACATCGACCACCCGTCCGAGGTTGTCGAGGTCGGCCAGGAAGTCACCGTCGAGGTTCTCGACGTCGACATGGACCGCGAGCGCGTCTCCCTGTCGCTGAAGGCGACCCAGGAAGACCCGTGGCAGCAGTTCGCCCGCACCCACCAGATCGGCCAGGTCGTGCCCGGTAAGGTCACGAAGCTGGTTCCGTTCGGTGCGTTCGTCCGCGTGGACGAGGGCATCGAGGGTCTGGTCCACATCTCCGAGCTGGCCGAGCGCCACGTGGAGATCCCGGAGCAGGTCGTCCAGGTCAACGACGAGATCTTCGTCAAGGTCATCGACATCGACCTCGAGCGTCGTCGCATCAGCCTCTCGCTGAAGCAGGCCAACGAGTCCTTCGGTGCCGACCCGGCCTCGGTCGAGTTCGACCCGACCCTGTACGGCATGGCCGCGTCCTACGACGACCAGGGCAACTACATCTACCCCGAGGGCTTCGACCCCGAGACCAACGACTGGCTCGAGGGCTACGAGAAGCAGCGCGAGGAGTGGGAGCGCCAGTACGCCGAGGCGCAGACCCGCTTCGAGCAGCACCAGCAGCAGGTCATCAAGTCCCGCGAGGCCGACGCTGCCGCTGCCGCCGAGGGCGGCGAGGCTGCCGCTCCGGCCGCGTCGGGTGGCGGTTCGTACTCCTCCGAGGGTGCGGACACCTCCGGTGCCCTGGCTTCGGACGAGGCGCTGGCCGCGCTCCGCGAGAAGCTGGCCGGCGGCCAGAGCTGATCGCTAGCCGCTGGGCTTAGCCGGTAGTTCTGAGGGCCCGTACCTTTCGAGGTACGGGCCCTCGGACTTTTTCGGGGTGTCGGCCGTTCTCCGTCTGCGGGCCGTGGTGGCTTGTCGCGCAGTTCCCCGCGCCCTCAGGGTGTGACGGCGATGTTGGTGAGGCCGTTGCCGCCCGTCACCGTGTTGGTGCTGTAGACCGTCGTCCGGCAGCTCGAGCTGTAGTTGGTCACGTTGATGGCGAGCCTGGTCGAGCCCGTCGCGCCGGCCAAATTCGACCTGTTGTTCCTGAAGACCGTGCCGCAGCCCCAGCCGGACTGCTGGGTGTGGGTCTGGTAGCCGTCGTTGCTGGTGTTCCTGCCGGTGTTGTCCTGGACGAGGACGTCGTCGCCTTTCACGTCGACCCAGGAGTCGTCGTAGTTGGCGCCGGTCAGACCGCTGCCGTCGAAGGTGTTGCCGACGATCTGCGCGCCCGTCGTGCCCTCCTTGATGTCGACGTTCTCGCCGCCGACGCCGGGGCCGATCGTGTTGTTCAGGATCTGGATGCGGTCGCTCTTGTCGGACAGCGTGTTCGCGGTCCCCACGTACACGCCCTCGCCCATGCCCCGGCCGTCGTGCCCGGTGTCGTAGATCCTCGAGTTCCTGATCACGCCGTCCGTGCTGGAGCTGCGGAAGTGGACGCCCTCCATGTCGAGGTCGTGGACCGTCACGCCGTCCACCACGACACCCTTGGCAGCGTCGATCATGATGCCCTTCTGGCCGCCGGTCACGGTCAGCCCGCTGACCGTCCAGTAGGACGCGCCGTTCAGGTGCAGGCCGTAGCCGCCGCTCGCGGAGAGCACGGCCTGCGGTGAGCCGGTGAGGGTGATGCGGGACGCGGCTGCGGCCGGCGCGGTCGCCTTGAAGTTGCCGGTGTACGTGCCGTCCGCCAGGTGGATCGTGTCGCCCGGCTTCGCGCTGCCGAGCGCGGACTTGAGCTGGGCCGCGGTCGAGACCTCGATGGTCGAGGCGGCCGGGGCCGGGGCTGCGCACAGGAGCAGGCCGCCGGTGGCGGTCGTCGCGGCGAGCAGGGAGGTGAGCGGCGTACGCGTGCGCATGGGGCCTCCTGACGTACGGGCACGGGATCGCCGGAGTGCTGGAGCGCCGAATTTCGAGATCTCATACATGAACAATGTGCGTGTATATGAACTCCGGTCTTCGTGAAGGTACGGACCAGTTGACGGGGCGTCAAGGTGTGCGGCACGAGACGCCTGATCAGCGCCATGACGCGGGAATGCCCGCGACTCACCGCGCGTTGGGCAAGGTGAACACGAGGAGGAGCGGTCACAGTGCTTGATCCGCAGGGTTTGTACGCATGGGAGCCGAAGGGCCTGGCCGTCGTCGACATGGCGCTCGCCCAGGAGTCGGCCGGACTTGTCATGCTCTACCACTTCGACGGATACATCGACGCGGGTGAGACCGGCGACCAGATCGTCGAACGGCTCCTCGGCACACTGCCCCACCAGGTCGTGGCACGCTTCGACCACGACCGGCTCGTGGACTACCGGGCCCGTCGCCCGCTGCTGACCTTCACGCGGGACCGCTGGACCGGGTACGAGGAGCCCGGCATCGAGGTCCGGCTGGTCCAGGACACCACGGGGGCGCCCTTCCTGCTGCTGTCCGGCCCCGAGCCGGACGTGGAGTGGGAGCGCTTCGCCGCGGCCGTGCGGCAGATCGTGGAGCGGCTCGGGGTCCGTCTGTCCGTGAACTTCCACGGCATCCCCATGGGCGTCCCGCACACCCGCCCCGTGGGCCTCACCCCGCACGGCAGCCGCACCGACCTCGTCCCGGGGCACCGCAGCCCCTTCGACGAGGCTCAGGTACCCGGCAGCGCCGAGTCGCTGCTGGAGTACCGCCTCATGGAAGCCGGGCACGACGTCCTGGGCGTCGCCGCGCACGTTCCGCACTACATCGCCCGTTCCGCCTACCCGGACGCGGCGCTCACCGTCCTGGAGGCCATCACGGCCGCCACGGGTCTCGTGCTGCCCGGCATCGCGCACTCCCTGCGCACCGACGCACACCGCACACAGACGGAGATCGACCGGCAGATCCAGGAGGGCGACGAGGAGCTGACCGCGCTCGTCCAGGGCCTTGAGCACCAGTACGACGCCGCCGCGGGCGCCGAGACCCGGGGCAACATGCTCGCGGAACCGGTCGACATCCCCTCGGCCGACGAGATCGGGCGGGAATTCGAGCGGTTCCTGGCGGAGCGGGAGGGCGAGAACTAGGGTCACCGCCCCCGGCCGTTCGGCCCGGGTCGGAGCCGGGGACGGCCCCGTCCGTGCCAGGGCCTAAGCTTCCGCTCATGCTGAAGGTGGGCCTGACCGGCGGTATCGGCGCCGGCAAGAGCGAGGTGTCGCGGCTGCTCGTGGAGCACGGGGCCGTGCTGATCGACTCCGACCGCATCGCACGTGAGGTCGTCGAGCCAGGAACGCCCGGTCTCGCGGCCGTGGTGGAGGCGTTCGGTGAGGACGTCCTGGCCGCGGACGGCAGCCTGGACCGCCCCAGGCTCGGCTCGATCGTGTTCGCCGACCCCGACAAGCTGGCCGTCCTCAACTCGATCGTGCATCCCCTGGTGGGCGCCCGCTCCCGGGATCTGGAGAGCGCCGCGGCCGACGACGCCGTCGTGATCCACGACGTCCCGCTGCTCACCGAGAACCGTCTGGCACCCCTGTACGACCTCGTGATCGTCGTCGACGCGAGCCCCCGGACCCAGCTCGACCGGCTGGTGCGGCTGCGCGGGATGGCCGAGGAGGACGCACGTGCGCGCATGGCAGCGCAGGCGACCCGCGAACAGCGCCGGGAGATCGCCGACATCGTGATCGACAACGACGTACCGCTGGACGCGCTGCGCAAGCGCGTGGCGGAGGTGTGGGACGAACTGGTGAGCCGGGCGCGTGCGTCCCGGACGGCAGCGGAGGGCGGCCGGCCGCAAGACGGCGGCGCGGAATAGCGGGCCGCGTCCGGGCGTTGAACCGCGGCAGTGAGGGAAGGACTTTGCCGTGCCCGAGACCAGCGGTTCGACCGGACGTACTCCGGAGACGCATGTCATCGATTTCCGCGCCGCCGAGCAACTGCTCAACGCGCGGGATCCGCGGGGCGCGGTGAAACTGCTCGACGGAGTCATCGCCGCACACCCCGAGAACACCGCGGCCCGTCTGCTGCGTGCGCGTGCCTTCTTCGCCGCCGCTCAACTGCGGCCCGCGGAGCTGGAGTTCACCATCGTGCTGGAGCGCGAGCCGGACAACGCGTTCGCGCACTTCGCCCTCGCCCGCACCTATGAACGCCAGGGCCGCCCCGACCAGGCAAAACGACACTTCCGGCTGGCCGCCGCACTCGATCCGAACCCGCGGTACCTGAAGGCGGCCGACTTCGACTCCTGAGCGCCGGCGAGCCTGCAGGTCCCGGCCGGGCAGCGGGCGGTGGGTCCCGAGGCGGCCTCGGCGGTGGTCTTCCCCGGTCGCTCAGGGACGGCGCCGGGCTGCTCAGGGGGTGTCGGTGCCGGGTCGCTCAGGGGTGGCGGTGCCGCGGCGGCCCAGGGTAGGGCGGACCGCTGTCCGGCGGCCGGTACGGCGGTATGTCCCGGCCCGGCTGGTAGTGCGGACCCTGCCGGATGTGTCTGAGGATCATGGTCATGTCTACGGTGACCACCAGCCACAGCACCCCGCAGGCGGCCGCCCAGCCCGGGCGTCCGGCGAGCGCGAACGCGGCCGTGCCGAAGATCGCCCAGACCAGCCCCCACACGCTCAGCCAGAACCGAGCCCGCAGTGCACTGCGCGCGGTCGCCGGTTCACTGCCCGTACGCATCGGATCACCATTCCTCCTTGCAACGTACTCTTCGTCGAAGGCATGCACCAACGACGTTCGCCAAAGGGGGCTGCGCAGTGCTGCCGGACGCCGACGACCTGCCCGAAACACTCCTCGACCTGGCCGTGCCGCACGAGGACATCAACGAACTGGTCGCGCTGCGGCGCACGGTGACCGGTGACCCGGGCACGCTGAGGCTCCTCGAGGAGTGCGTCGGGGAAGTGCTGAGGGACCCGCAGGACACGGGCCGCACGCCCGACCTCGGCGACCTGCTGGCATCCGCCCCGGCCGCCCTGGACGGCGTCTTCGCCGTGTACGTCTTTCTCGCCGCGCTCCCGCACACGCTCGCCCACCACCGGGAACGGGGCATCCCGCCCGAGATCTCCCGGCGCACCCTGGCCGACCTGGGCCGTCACCTGGCGGTGCACCGCAGGCGGTACGGCCGGGCCGGGGTGCAGTCGCCGCGCTGGCTCGCCCACCACTTCCGTGGCGAGCTGTACCAGCTGGGCCGGCTCCAGTTCGAGCGGGCGCTGCTCGGACGGCGCAGCGCGCCGGTGATCGCGGCGGCCGGCCTGGAGGCGGCACCCGGCACGCCCTGCCTGAACCTGCACATACCCGACTTCCACGGCCCGTTGACGCCGTCCGCCTGCGACCGCTCCCTGGCGCGGGCCCGGGAGTTCTTCGCCCTGTATTTCCCCGAGGAGCGCGCCGAGGCCGTGCTGTGCCACTCCTGGCTGCTCGACCCCCAGTTGAAGCGGTACCTGCCCGCCCGGTCCAACATCGTCCGCTTCCAGGAGCGCTTCCGCCTCGTCCGCGCCGACACGGAACGGGCCGACACCGAGCCCGTCCAGTTCGTCTTCGGCGACCCCGACCTGCCGATCGCCCAACTGCCGCGGCGCACGTCCGTGGAGCGGGCCGTCGGTGACCATCTGCGGGCCGGAGGGCACTGGTATGTCGGGCACGGATGGTTTCCGCTACGAAACGAATCACACGAACGAGTGAACCGGGGCTAGATGGGAACGGGCGTGCGGAGGCCGCCCGTTGTTCGGGCATGACGGTCGACATGCGTGAGGGATACGAGGGAACAGGACCCGGCGCGATCACCCCGGACGGCTGTGCGGTCGAGCTGTACACACGGCTTCCGGTGGGCGACGAGCCGGAGGTCGTCGCCGGGGCCGTGCCCGCCGGGGCGCACATCCTTGAGCTGGGCAGCGGAGTGGGCCGGGTGACCCATCCCCTGCTGGAGCGCGGTTTCACGGTCACGGCGGTGGACGAGTCAGCCGAAATGCTCGCCCATGTCCGCGGGGCGCGCACGATATGCAGCCCGATCGAGGGCCTCGACCTGGGCGAGAGGTTCGACATGGTGATGCTCGCGTCGTTCCTTGTGCACAACGGTGACGCCGAGGTGCGCCGGGGCATGCTGCGCGCCTGCACCCGGCATATGGCGGAGGGCGGCTGTGTGCTCATCCAGCGGGAGGGCGAGGACTACCACACGAACGTACCGAGGGAGCGGGTGGACCCGAGCGGGTTCACCGTGCGGATCGCGTCGTCGGAGCCGGTCGGCGGCGGGGTGAACTCGGTGCGCGCCGAGTATGAGTTCCCGGACGCGGTCTGGACACAGACCTTCCTGGCCCGGCCCCTGACCAAGGAACAGTTCGAGGAGGCGCTGGCGGAGGCGGGACTGGAGGTGGACGCGTATCTGACCAAGGACGAGATGTGGGTGAGGGCGGTACCGGTGCGGTGAAGGGCGATGAGTTCTCGGGCCGGGACCGGTCTACCCCGGTGACAGCAGCCGGGACCGCTTCCCCCAGGAGACCCTCATGTCTGAGACCATCGCCCCCGTCACGTCCGCCTCTTCCGCCTCCTCCGGCACGTCCCGGACCAGCCGCGGTCGCCTCGCCCGGATCGCCCTGCGGACGGTGCAGGTGCTGCTCGCCCTCTTCTACGGGATCGCGAGTGCGCTGCCCAAGCTGATCGCGCACCCGTCCGCCGTTGAGTCCTTCGGCAAGATGGGCTGGGGGAGCGCGGGCATGTACACCATCGGCGCCCTCGAACTGGCAGGCGCGGTCGCGCTGTTGGTGCCGATGCTGCAGTCGGTGGCGGCGATGGCGCTGAGCGCGCTCATGGTGGGCGCGTTCATCGTCCAGCTCACCGTCTTCGACGGTCAGTACGCGGCGACCCCGCTGATCCTGATCGTGCCGCTCGTCCTGATCGCCTGGGTCCGGCGCGGGCACACCGCGGACCTGCTGCGGTTCCTGCAGCGGGCGGGGCGACAGGCGTGACCCGTACGGGACACCGTCGGTGACGTCGGCCGGGGCACGGGGGCCTGGCCGACGTCACCGGTGTGCGAGGCCATGGGGACATGGAGGGGGCGTGGCAATGCGGAGAGGCATGTGGATGCGGGGCCGGCGGACGACATGCACGCCGACGGGGGTGCGGCTCACCGGCTCCGGGGCCGCTCACCCGGTCCATCGGGTGCGTGCCGTCCGCCGGGCCCCTGCAGACCGCCGGGTGACGGCCGGCCCGGTCCACCCGTTCCACCCAGTGCGCGCAGTCGCTCCAGCTCGCGGCGGTCCCGCTTGGTGGGGCGGCCGGCACCGCGGTCGCGGAGGCCGGCGGGGGCAACGGCCTCGCGGGGCGGGGGCGGCGGCGAGTTGTCGATGTAGCACTGGACGGCGACCGGAGCGCCGACGCGCTTGCGGATCAGGCGCTTGACGATCACGACCCGTTCCCGGCCCTCGTGGCGAAGGCGCACCTCGTCGCCGATGCGTAGCGAGTAGGCGGGCTTCACGCGCTCGCCGTTGACGTGGACGTGTCCGCCGCGACAGGCGGCGGCGCCCAGGGAGCGGGTCTTGATCAGACGGACGGCCCAGATCCAGCTGTCGATACGCACGGTTTCGCCCTGGGCGGGCCCGGCGGCCTCGGCTGCGGCCACGGCGGCGGCGATCTTGGGATCGAGCGGTCCGGCGTCGGTCGCTCCGGAACCCTTGGCATTCCGGGCGGGGGCCGCGGCAACCGGCTCGCCGGTGTCGCCGTGCACGTTCTCGTCCGCATCCTCGGAAGCCATGCCTCGACCTTAACCCGCCGCGCCGGGCGAGCCGGAGGCATTAACGAGGGGGGAGGGCTGCCCCCCCCGTGAGCCGCCCCGTAGTGCCCGGCCCGGGCTGGTGCGGGGCCCTGCCGCCGGGGAGCCGCCTCACCCTCACCGCGCCCGGCCCGGATTCGGCGGTGCTCTGGAAGCCACCGCACCCCCGGCCCACACCGCTCCCAGCGGTATCCCGGCCTACGGTGGCGGTATGGACGACAGCAGCGCCCTCGCCCGGCTCGACCGGCGCGTCGCGGACTGCCGGGCCTGTCCCCGGCTGGTCGAGTGGCGCGAGGAGGTGGCCCGGATCAAGCGGGCCGCGTTCGCCGACTGGACGTACTGGGGGCGGCCGGTCCCCGGCTTCGGACCGGCCGACGCCCGTCTGGTGATCGTCGGGCTGGCGCCCGCCGCGCACGGAGGCAATCGCACCGGCCGTATGTTCACCGGCGACCGCTCCGGAGATGTGCTCTACCGGGCGCTGTACGAAGTGGGGCTGGCCTCGCAGCCCACCTCCGTCCGCGCCGACGACGGCCTGGAGCTGTACGGCGTCCGTGTCACCGCGCCCGTGCACTGCGCGCCGCCCGCCAACAAGCCGACTCCCGGTGAACGCGACACCTGCCGCCCCTGGCTGGTCCAGGAGCTGCGCCTGCTGCGCCCGACGCTCAGGGCCGCCGTCGTGCTCGGCGCCTTCGGCTGGCAGGCCGCGCTGCCCGCGTTCGCGGCGGCGGGCTGGCCCGTGCCCCGGCCCCGCCCCGCCTTCGCCCACGGCACCCGGGTCGCCTTGGGGGACCTGGACGTCTTCGGCTGCTTCCACGTCAGCCAGCGCAACACCTTCACCGGCCGGCTCACCCCCGAGATGCTGCGCGAGGTGCTGCGCACGGCGGCCGCCGCGGCCGGACTGCCGTAGCGGCCGCTCAGTCGGCGTCACCGGGGGCCGTGTTGCAGAAGTGCCGATCGGCTGGCGGCAGTTGACGCGGAGGTGGCCGCGTGTGTGGAAGCCGGCGCGTGCGTGGGGGCGGGAGCGTGCGTGGGGGCGCGCGTTTCCGGTCGCAGGAGGCGATCGCCCCGCACAAGCCGAAACCCCCGGCGTGGCCCGCAACGGCGCCGCCGTGGTCGGCACCGGCCTCGGCATCCTGACCCTCGGTGCCCTGATCCTCGGTGCCCTGGCTTTCGGCGTCCTGGCCCTCGGTGCCCTGGCTTTCGGCGTCCTGGCCTTCGACGTCCTGGCCCTCGGCGTCCTGCCCCTCGGTGTCCTCGCCTTCCGTGTCCTTGCCTTCGGTGTTCCGTCCCTCGGCGTTCTTGGCCTCGTCGACGCCTCCGCACGCAGGCTGCCGCGGGTGAGATGTGCCCCTCAGGGCTGCCACACGTACCGCACGTCCGGCTCCCGCTCCTCGTTGCCGCTGCCGTCGGTGCGTTCGACAGCGACGAAGCCGTGCCGCTCGTAGAAACGGTGGGCAGGCGTGTTGACCTGGAAGGTCCACAGGGTGAGCCCGCTCGGACCGCGCTCCTTGGCCCGCGCGACGAACCGGTCGCCGATGCCCCGGCCGCGCCAGTCGGGATCGAGATACAGCTGGGACAGTTCGTCCCCGGCGAGGACCATCATGCCCACGATGGCGCCGTCCGCCTCCGCCACCCAGGTCTCCCGCGCCGGCACCACGACGTCCCGGATGTGGTCGCGCACCTCGTCGTCGGAGTGCGCCCGGACGACCGTGGGCAGGGCGGCGGTGTAGGAGCGCAGCCAGACGTCGGCGACGGCCCCGGCGTCCGCCGCAACCGCCCGGCGCAGGACGATGCCGGCCGTCACCGGCCGTCCTCCCGTTCCGGCACCACGGCCGTCGCCGTGATCTCCACCAGCTGATCCGAGTACCCGAGGCAGGCCACGCCGAGGAGCGTCGACGAGTGCGGACCGGCACTGAGCCCCGACGCCTCGACCACCTTCCAGACGGCGGACAGTACGGCGGGCTCGCTGCTCACGACGTACACGTCGGTCGACACGACGTGCGAGAGGCCGCTGCCCACCGCGCGCAGCTGCTCCCGCAGATTCCCGATCACCTGCTCCGCCTGCCGCACGGGATCGCCGACTCCGACCACCTGCCCCTTCTCGTCGAGCGGAACGGCTCCCGCGAGAAAGGCGAGTTTGGTGCCGGCCTCGACGACGGAGGCGTGCGAGTAGGTGGGTGGCGGGAAGAGGGCGGGGGCGGTGATGCGCCGGATCATGGGGGCTTCTCCTACGACGGCCAGTGGACAACTCTCGATGTTCGATTCCCCTGCGCCGCGCCCGCACCTGATTTTTCAGGGCGACGGGACACCGGCTGCGGAGGCAGGGGCACATGGGCTCTCCACCTACGCAGCCGATGGGGTCCGCCGAGTAGTTCGCGCACCGTGCCCCGGGTCCGTCCGGCGCCGCCCAGCCCGGCCGCCGGGGTGCGCGTATGCGTCGGTCGCGCCCTCGCATCGCCGCCGACCGCCGACGCCGAGCCGGAGCCCGATCGTCCTACGAGCGGATAATCCCTGGGATTCGGTCCGTAGCCGCTGCTAACGTCCCCGGCGTGGCGAAACTCAACCAGATCATCGCAGTCGAGAAGGGCGTCAAGTCCAAGGCGCAGCAGGACCTGACGGCAGCTCACCAGGGCCTGCAGAAGCCAGCTCTGCTGGCCGGCATCGCGCGGACGTACCAGCCGAAGGACGAGGAGGGTGAGCAGTTGCCGCCCGAGTCCACACGGGTCCAGGTGCAGGCCGAGGACGTGCTGCGCGAGACCGCGAAGGTACTGACCCGGCTCTTCGACGTGACCGCCACCAAGGACTGGTCCAACTGCACGGCCCGCGCGGATGTGAAGGTCGAGGGCCAGGTACTCGTCGCCGACGTGCCGGTGTCGTACCTGCTGTTCCTGGAGAAGCAGCTCGCCGACCTCAACGCCCTGGTCCGCAGACTGCCGGTCCTCGACGCCTCCGAGTCCTGGGTCCAGGACCCCTCCACCGACGCGTGGAAGACCGAGCCCGTGCGGACGCTGCGCACCAAGAAGGTGCCGCGCAACCACGTCAAGGCCGAGGCCACGGAGAAGCATCCGGCACAGGTCGAGGTCTACTACGAGGACGTGCCGGTCGGTTACTGGACCACCGTGAAGTTCTCCGGCGCCCTCCCGGCCCGCCGCGTCAACGAACTCCTCGACCGTGTGGAGAAGGTGCAGCAGGCCGTGAAGTTCGCCCGTGAGGAGGCGAACGGCGTCGACGTCGTCGACCAGCGGGTCGGTGACGCCCTGTTCGGCTACCTCTTCGGGTGAGGACGACTCCGGTAAACTGAAGACTCCCCGGTCCCTTGCGACCGGGGTGCGCGAGGAGCGCAAGCTGACGCTGAAGCTTGTCGTGATGAGCGGTCCCCCGCCTCAAGGGCGGACCGTGTTCAATCTCAGACTCTCGCTCCAGACTCAGCATTCGCCGCCGATCGCCGGAACCACCGGGCCCGGACCCCGGTACGCCGAGATGCTGGTTCAAGTCCAGTCCGCGCAGCTCGATGCGTGGTGGTCCAAAGGCAGGACGCGGCGCCATAACACTGATCCGGGCTCTCCAACGGGCCGGCGTGCGCACATGGGCGGCATCACAGGACCCGGGGGCAGGCTACGCCCTCGGGTCCGCTCCTTTTCCGCTCCCTTCCCGCTCCCTTCCCGCTTTCTTTCCGCTCTCCCCCAGCGCCCTGCCCGGTGCCGCGCGGTGCCTCCCGGAGACGGCTCAGGCTCGTCGGGGCGGCTGCGCGGGCTCCCGGAGGAATTGCGTACATAAAGAAACCACCCACCCCGGCACCTTTCACCTCCCCGAAACGTGATTGCCGCGTTTGCCCGGGGAAAGCGATCTACCGTGGGCGGCACACCCCACAGCCCGGCCACCGTCGTCCGAAGGCTCACCCCGCCTTCGTATGAGGCATACGAGGGCCCATCCCGCCTTCGTATGAAGCATCCGAAGGCCACCCCCGCCCTCGTATGAACAGGAACCCCGTGTCGCGCCCCGCCGCACCGTCACTTCCCCTCTGGCTCACCCACGCCTTCCGCGCCCAGCGCGGGCCCGTCCCCTGGAGCGCGGTGACCCGGGGCGCGCTCGCCGCCGGGCCGCTGCTGCTCGCCGGTGTGCTCGGCGGGCGCATCGCCGACGGCGTCCTCGCCGCCATCGCCGCGATGCTCGCCGGCATCAACGACCGGCCCGGCAGCAGGCGGGCCTCCGTCAGGCGGCTGGGCGTGCCGGCGCTGGCCGGGGCGCTCGGGCTGCTCGTGGGGTCGTACACCGGGCAGCAGCTCTCCGCCGTACCTCTGACCCTGCTCCTGACCTTGCTCGGGCTGGCCGCCGGAGGCATCAGCGCCGTCGGGCCCGTCGCCTCCGCCGCCGGGACGCAGTTGCTCGTCACCGCCGCCATCGGCGCCGGGATGCCCGCGGCCGAGAGCGGCTGGCAGCGGGCCCTCGCCTTCCTCGCAGGGGCCGGCTGGCTGCTCGCGCTGCGGCTGGTGCTTCCCACACCCGGTTCGCTCGCCGGGGACTTCCGCTTCGACGGGGAGCGGGCGGCGGTAGCGGACGTGTACGACGCCGTCGCCGCACTGCTCGACGCGGTGGGCGGTGCGACCGCCACCGCGCGGCGGGCCGCACTCACCGCCGCCCTCGACCACGCCCAGGACGCCCTCGCCGGACCCCGGCTGCGCCGGTACGCCGGCTCCGCCACCGAGCGCCGGCTGCACGCCCAGTACGCCGCCGCGCTGCCTCTCGCCGAGGCCGCCACCGCCCTCGCCTGGGCGGGCGAGCCGCTCTCCGCGCGGGCGTCGGAGGGACCCCGGCGGCTCGCCGCCGCGGTCCGCGGCAACACCGGCACCGGTCCGCTGCCCGCCCCCAGCCGGTCCGTTCCCGCACTGCGCGCCCTCGACGACGCCCTGCTGCGCGCCGCCGAGGCCTTCGACCGGGCCGAGGGCGACCACTACCGGCTGCTCGTCCTGCGACGCAGTCCCAGGGACGTCGTCCGGGCCGCCCTCGGTGCCGGCGGGCGCGAGTACGGGCTGCGCGTCGCCCTCTGCTTCGGAGCCAGCGCGGCCATCGCGCAGGCGCTGCATCACGCCCGCTGGTACGGGCAGCACCAGCACTGGTACTGGCTGCCCGCCACCGCCGTCTTCCTCGTCAAGCCCGACCTCGGGCCGCTCGCCTCCCGCGTGCTGTGCCGGGCCGCCGGGACCGTGCTCGGTGCTCTGGCGTTCGCCGGGCTCGCCGCGCTGCTGCCGCGCCCGGAGGGACTGATCGTGCTGGTCGCGGTGTGCGGGGCGCTCGTACCGGTCGCCACCCGGAACTTCGCCGCGCTGACCGCGGTCGTCACCGTCCTCGTGCTCGCCCTGGTCATGGTCGGCGGTGAGCCGCAGGCCTCCGTCAGCCGGATCGGCGAGACGCTGCTGGCCTGCGCGATCGTGCTGATCGTCGGGCATCTGCCGATGCCGGGGGAGCGCGGCGGCGGGGTGCGGGCCCGGCTCGCCGTCGCCGGGAGCGCCGCGCACGCCTACCTCGTGCACGTGCTGGGCGAGTCCGGCGACCGTGCCGAACGCTGGGCGCTGCGCCGTGAGGCCTACCGCACCCTGGCCGAGGCCCGCGCCGCCATCGCGCTCGCCGCCGCCGAACTGCCCGCCCTCGCCCGGCACACCGAGGGCACGGACGCCGTCGCCGCCGTCCTCGAACGGCTGGTCGACACCACCACGGCCTGCGCCGTGCACCTCGACGACACCGGCCGTCTCACCCCGCAGCACTCCCGCCAACTGCAGAAGCTGCTGCGGGAGTTGGGCAGGAGTCAGGAATGGGTCGGGCCGCCTGTCGCCGCATAGCACCCGGATGCGCGGTTCGGACCACCTCGCGGCACGGCATCGTCGTACGTTGGGGCCCATGAGCGTCTCTCCCGCCGACCTCGTCATCTCCGGCTGCACCGTCCTCGTGCACGACGAGGAGGAGCGGATCGCCTTCCGCGAGAAGGCCGCGATCGTCGTACGCGACGGGGCGATCGAATCGGTGACCACCGCGGACGCCGCCGCGGGCCTGGCGGCAGCGGATCGGATCGACGCGCGCGGGCAGGTCGCGATGCCCGGACTCGTCAACTGCCACACGCACGCACCGATGGTCGCCCTGCGCGGCCTCGCCGAGGACCTGCCGATCGAGGAGTGGTTTAACGACGTCGTCTGGCCCGTCGAGTCCAACCTCACCGAGAAGGACGTCGAGCTGGGGGCCCGGCTCGCCTGCGCCGAGATGATCCGCGGCGGCGTCACCTGCTTCGCCGACCACTACTTCCACATGGACGTGGTCGCCGGCGTCGTCGCCGAGTGCGGCCTGCGCGCCCATCTCGGCCAGGCCTACTTCTCCTCGCAGGGCCGGCAGGGTCGGGAACGGTCGCTGGAGTTCGCGCTGAACCACCGGGGCGCGGCCGACGGGCGCATCACCACCACCCTCGCCCCGCACGCCCCCTACACCGTCACCGACGCCGACCTCACCGACACCGCCGACCTCGCCCGCGCGCACAGTCTGCCCGTCCACCTGCACGCCGCCGAGAACCGCGACCAGACCGACACCAGCCTCGCCCGGCACGGCGTCACCCCCGTAGAAGTGCTCGACCGCACCGGACTCCTCGACACCGACCTGCTCATCGCCCACGGCACCGGCATCATCGAGCGCGATCTGCCGCTCCTCGCCCGCACGGGCGGCCGTACGGCGGTGGCGACCGCACCGCGCGGCTACCTCAAGTTCGCCTGGCCCGGCACCACCCCGGTACGGGCCCTGCGCGCGATCGGCGTCCCCGTCGGGCTCGCCACCGACGGCGCCGCCTCCAACAACTCCCTCGACGTGTGGGAGTCGATGGCCCTCACCTCGCTGATCCAGAAGTCCGCCGAGGGCGACCCGCGCTGGCTGACCTCCCGTCAGGCCCTGCACCACGCCACCCTGCAGAGCGCCCGCGCGGTCGGGCTCGGCGCGAGCATCGGCAGCCTCGCACCGGGCCGGCGCGCCGACATCGTCCTGGTCGACCTCACCGGCCCGCACACCCGCCCGGTCCACGACCTCGCCGCCACCCTCGTGCACAGCGCCCGCTCCGCGGACGTCCGCACCACCGTCGTGGACGGGCGTGTGCTGATGCGGGACCGCGAGCTGCTCACCCTCGACGTGCCTTCCGTCGCAAGGGAGTTGGAGCAGCGGCTGCCCTCCCTGACCGACCGCGCTCACGGCCGGCGCGTCCAGGAGTACGACACCTGAGAACGGCACCCGGGTCCGCGTAGGCTGCCTTCATGGATCTCGCGGACGGCCTTCTCGACCAGCCCTACGACGTCTACCGGCGCCTGCGCGACACCGCGCCCGTGCACCGCATCACCGGACCCGACGGCACCGCGGCCTGGCTGGTCACCCGGTACGACGACGTCAGGGCCGCGCTCGCCGATCCGCGGCTCTCGCTCGACAAACGGCACGCCACGGCGGGCACGTACAAGGGGCTCTCCCTGCCCCCCGCCCTCGACGCCAACCTGCTCAACATGGACCCGCCCGACCACTCCCGTATCCGGCGCCTGGTCGGGCGCGCCTTCACCCCGCGCCGCATCCAGCAGCTCCGCGTGCCGATCCGGCGCACCGCCGACCAGCTCCTCGACGCCCTCGGCACGCACGGCACCACCGACCTCGTCGCCTCCTACGCCGCTCCGCTGCCGATCACGGTCATCTGCGACCTGCTCGGCATTCCGGAGGGGGACCGGCTGGACTTCCGGCAGTGGACCGACAGCCTCACGGCCCCCGACCCGGCCCGCCCCCACGCCGCCAAGGAGGCGATGGCGGCCATGCTCGACTTCCTCACCCTGCTGGTCGCGGCCAAGCGCCGGGCTTCCGCCGACGACCTCCTCTCCGACCTGATCGCCGTACGCGACGAGGGCGACCGGCTCGGCGAGGAGGAGCTGATGTCCCTGGCCTTCCTCATCCTCTTCGCCGGGTACGAGAACACGGTCCAGCTCATCGGCAACGCCGTGCTCGCCCTCCTCCGGCACCCGGACCAACTCGCCGCCCTGCGCAAGGACCCGGAACGACTCCCCGGCGCCGTCGAGGAGTTCGCACGCTACGAGGGCCCCATGCTGCTCGCCATGCGCCGCTTCCCGGTCGAGGACGTGACGATCGCCGGGGTGACCGTCCCGGCGGGCGAGACGGTCTGGGTGTCCCTGTCCGCCGCCGACCGCGATCCCGCCCGCTTCCCCGACCCCGACCGCCTCGACCTCTCCCGCGATGCCTCGGGCCATCTCGCCCTCGGTCACGGCATCCACTACTGCCTGGGCGCCCCGCTCGCGCGCGCGGAGACGGAGATCGCCCTCGCCGCGCTGCTGGAGCGCTTCCCCGAACTGGCCCTCGGCACGGGCGAACTGCGGTGGCGCTCCTCGCTGCGGGCCCGTGGGCTGATGGCGCTGCCGGTCACCTACTGACGGCCCGTGCACGCCGGCGGCCCGCTCACGCACTGCCGGACGCCTCCGGAAAAAAGATCCGGGCGCGCGGCGATGAGTTCCGCTCCCGCCGACGGTCACCACCCCGAACCGGCCGTCGGACAGGAGGGCACATGTCGCTTCCGGAGATCGTCTCGCGCGACCAGTGGCGCGCGGCGCGCGAGGAGTTGCTGCGCAAGGAGGAGGCGGTCGGCAGAGCGCGGCAGGCACTGAGCGCCGAGCGGCGGCGGCTGCCGATGGTCGAGGTCGACCCGGGGTACGTCTTCGAGGGCGGCGACGGCAAGGCCACCCTGCTGGACCTCTTCGACGACCGGGCCCAACTCGTCGTCCACCACTTCATGTTCGCGCCGCAGTGGGAGGCGGGCTGCCCGTGCTGTGCGGCCTTCCTCGACCAGGTCGGTCACCTCGCCCATCTGCGGGCCCGGAACACGTCGTTCGCAGCCGTCTCCCGGGCGCCCTACACCCGGATCCTGCCGTTCAAGGCCCGGATGGGCTGGGCGGTGCCGTGGTACTCGTCCTGCCACAGCGACTTCAACCGCGACTTCGAGGCGAGCGTGGAGCGTGGCGGGGAGCTGGTCGAGCGACCGGGCCTGAGCTGCTTCCTGCGGCAGCGCGACCGGGTCTTCCACACCTATTCGGTGTACGACGAGGGACTGGACGGACTCGGCGCCATCGCCGGTCTGCTCGACCTGACCGCGCTGGGCCGCAGCCCGCAGGGCAGCGACCGGCTCCGATACCACGACGAGTACGACGACTGACACGGACGGCCCCTTCGCCGTCGCCGAACGTGTCGCCGAACGTGTCGTTCGTGTCGCAAGGTGCACGGACCCTCACGGTCCGCGGTGAACACGTGTCGGCAATGTCTCAGTCCCGTCACCGAGCGAGCCGTTTCCCCTCTCCAGGGCGTTAACTCCCACAAGTACGACGCTTTCTGGAGGTGCGAGATGGTGAACGGGCGAACCGTGCTCGAGCGCTTTCCCGCCGGCGGACCGCGCGGATCGTGGCCCGCGGAGGAGTTCGCGCACGCGCGACGACTCGAAGGCCTGCCCGCCGAGGTCGTCATGGACCTCGCGACGGACACGTTCCTGGTGATCGTGCGGGGCGGCGACGGCGCAGAGTGAGCCGGCTCAGGCCGGTTTCGGGGCCGGCACCTTCGCCGTGAACTGCTCCGCCTGGAGCGTGTACAGCTCGGCGTAGACACCGCCCCGGGCCAGGAGTTCGTCGGGCGTGCCGGACTCCACCAGCCGCCCGTGCTCCAGCACGTGCACCAGGTCGGCGTGGCGGACCGAGGCCAGCCGGTGGGTGATCAGGACGACGGTCTGACCGCCGCCCGCCAGTGCCCGGATCTTGTCGAACACCTCCAGCTCGGCCCGCGCGTCCAGCGCCGCCGTCGGCTCGTCCACGATCAGGATGTGCCCGTGCCGGTAGGCGGCCCGGGCGATGCCGAGGCGCTGCCACTGGCCGCCCGACAGCTCGTGCCCCCCGCTGAAGTTGCGGGCCAGGAGGGTGTCCAGGCCGCGCGGCAGATCCGTGACCACCTCCTCCGCCCCCGCCTCGGCGACCGCCGCGGCCAGGCGCTCCTCGCACAGGGGCGCCGACGAGCGGCCGACGGCCACGTTCACCCGGGCGGTGAACGGCCAGCGCTTGAAGTCCTGGGCCACCATCGCGATGCGCTCGGCGAGCAGCCGCCGGTCGGCCCCCGCCGCGTCGACGCCGTCCCACAGGATCCGGCCGCGGTCCGGGGTGTACAGGCCCGCGAGCAGCTTGACCAGAGTGGTCTTGCCCGAGCCGTTCTCACCGACGAGCGCGATGATCCGGCCGAGGGGGAGGGCGAGGGTCACGTCTTCGAGGGCGGGGCGGGCCGCATCACCCGGATAGCTGAACGTGACGTTCTCGAACCGGATCTCCGCAGGGTTCTCGGGCAGCGGCCGCCCGCCGGACGGGATGGCCCGCTCGGCCGCCTCGGTGTACAGCCTCTGCAGATCGCCCACGAACAGGGCCTCCTCGTGCAGCTCGTTGATCTCCAGCACCAGCATGTCCAGGCTTGCCGAGCCGGTCCGGATCGCGATCACCGCGGTGCCCGCCACCGACAGGGCCATCGCGCCGGCCAGCAGCAGCGCGCCGAGCGTGGCGTACGTCGCGACGGTCGCGAGCCCGGTCCAGGCGGCCGCGATCAGTCCGGTGCGGGCGGCCAGCCGGGACAGCCGGGCCTGCTCCGCCTCCGCGGTCTCCGACATGGACCGGAAGTGCCGCAGCAGGAACGGTCCGACGCCGTGCACCCGGATCTCCGGAGCGGCGGCAGGCTCGGTCAGCAAGTTGCCGATCAGCTGGCCCGCGCGGGCGTGCTGCACCCAGGTGTGGAACGACTCGTAACGGCGGCGCGCGTTGGTCAAAGCGCCCCAGGCACTGGGCAGGGTCATGGTGACCAGCAGCGGCAGCAGCGCCGGATGCAGCACGGTGAGCACACCGGCAGCTGCGATCAGGGAGATCACCGCGTTGATCACCCGGGCGCCGTACGTGATCATGCGGCGGGCGGACTGGGCGCCGTACCGGGCGGTGTCCAGCAGTTTGTGGAAGGTGTGGTCCTCGATGGCGGACAGCTCCACGTTCGCCGCCCGCTCCAGGTACAGCTCGGTCGCCACCCGCTCCACCTTGGGCTCCAGCCGTCCGGTGGCGTAGGTCGAGGCCGCGCGCAGCAGGGCCGCGACCAGCACGACGGCGGCCATGACGGCCAGGGCGGGCGCGGCCTCGCGCAGCCGCTGCCCGATGTCGGTTCCGGCGAGCAGCGTTCCGAGCGCGCTGTTCACGGCCAGCAGGCTCACCGCCTGTGCGACGCCCCGGCCCGCCTCGGCGGTCAGCACGATGCGCGCGGCCCGCGGGTCCGCCGTCCGGGCCAGCCGGAAGCTGGACGCCAGCATGCCGGGCAACCGGGCCAGCATCGCCCGGAAGCTCAGCTCCAGGAAGGCGTCCGCATGCTCGTTCCAGCCCATGTCGTACCGCAGCGGCCCGCCGAACAACAGCCGCTCCGACGCCGAGACCTCAGGCTCACTCGCCCCACGGCTCTTCCCCACCGCACACCCTCCCCGGGCCATGACCGAACGGCCACTATCGCGGTCGGTGCAGCGCGGGGGCAGGGCGCGTGAGGAGGTACCGAGGGGCGCGAAGGAGGTGCGGGGCCGATGGGCGGCGGGCGATGGAAGCGCCGGCAGCCCCCGCTGTCCGCAACCTCCGGGCTGTCGGGCCGCCGAAGGGGCGTGCGGTTCGGGACACCTGGGCCTGCCGGGCCGGTCGAAGACCTCGGCTGTCCGCGAGTCGGGCGAGGACTTCCGTCGTCCGGGAGGCGAGGGCTTACTTGGCCGGTCGAAGGGCCGTGCTGTCCGGGACACCTGGGCTCACCGGGGCGGTCGAAGACTCCCGCTGTCCGGGACAGGAGGATTTGCCGGGTCGGTCGGCGGCTCCGGCGGCGCACCCCGCCCCACACCCGGGCGGGGCAGGCGCAGCATCACGCCGGGACGGCGTGCGACCAGTCCGGTGCCGTGCCCGTCACCCGGCACAGGGCAAGGTAAAGGGGGATCGGCGGGGTGTAGGGGACCGTTCCCTCGGGGCGGTGGATCAGGCGCGCGGTCGCGGGGACCAGGGCGCCGGGGGCGTAGTGGGCGGGGGAGGGCCAGGGGAGGGCGTAGTCGGAGTCCGAGGGAACGATCCACCACCAGTGCGAGCCGTCGGCGTAGACACAGCCCACCCGCGGCAGCCGCGGCACGATCAGCGGTCCGAGGCGGTCGGGTACGGCCACCCCGTCGCAGCCGAGCGGCGCCGTCATGCCCTCGGGGACCGGCAGGCGGCAGGTCCGGTCCGGCGCCTGCCGACGGCGACCGAGATGGATCAGGGTGTCCAGACCGATCGGTCGGCCGACATCGCCGGTGCCGCTCACGGCCGCTCCCCTGCGCGGTGCTGTTCGGCAGGTCCCGTCCCGTGCCGGGCCTGACCGTGGAGCTGCTGCGCGGGTCCTGCCCCGTGCCGGGCCTGCTCGCGCCGCTGCTCCACCAGCCCCGTCCCGTGCCGGGGCCGCCCGTGGCGCTCCTGCGCCGGTACCGCCCCGTGCTGGGCCTGCGCCTCTTCCTCCTCGCCCGGTCCGGGCGAGGGGTCCGGCTTGGCGCGGGCGCCCCATCCCAGGTCGTTGCACGGACCGACGGTGTCCTGGGCGGCGTCGGTCTGCCGGGTCAGTTCTGCCCAGACCAGCAGTCCCGGGCCGTGCTCATGGGCTCCCCAGGCCCGGCACAGCGCGTCGACGAGGAGCAACCCCCTCCCGTGCTCCTCGTCGGGTCGCTGCGGGGACGGGTGGGGTTCGCCGGGCGCACAGCCCTCGTCGTGCACGGCTATGCGCACCATGTCGTCGTGGTCGTGCAGCTCGCACACGACGCGACTGCTCGCGGTGTGCACGATCGCGTTGGTGACCAGCTCGGAGATGACCAGAGCCGCGGTGTCGCAGGTGTCCGCGCACACCGACCAGCCGGTCAGCCGGGCACGCGTCAGACGTCGCGCCTGAGCGGGGGAACCCGGATGTGCGGCCAGCTCGAAGCGGAACCGGCGCTCGGCAGCGCCCCCACCGGGGATCGCTTGCTCCCCCACTCTCGAACGGCTTCGAGCGGGGGGACCCCCATCGGCACCGAGACCGGGACGGTCTGCGGCGGCGTCTGTTCCTAAGGGCGCGGACGGAATCACGCTTGCCACTATCTCCCCGCCGCGAACACTTGGCAAGTGTCACTCTGAAAAATGCAGAGTGCAGTGTGACTCGGTCAAAGGGCGTGGCACACTGCTCGCAACAGCACCTTGAGCGGCGCCAATTGGGACAGTCGGCGATCCGGCCGGATCTTCGAATATGTCTTCGAACGGCGCCGCAGGGCTGTCGGGATTCTTTTGCCGGAGCGGTTACTTCTGTCGGAGGTGGGAGCGTGAGCGAACCGCGGTCCGCGCCGACCGTGGGCCAGGTGGTCCTCGGCCGGCGCCTGCTGGACCTGCGGGAACGCGCCGGTCTCAAGCGCGAGGAGGCCGCCCGTGTGCTCCGCGTCGCCCCCGCCACCGTCCGCCGCATGGAGATGGCCGAGGTCGCCCTCAAGATCCCGTACCTGCAACTGCTGCTGAGGGCCTACGGCGTTCCCGACGACGAGGCCGACGTCTTCGTCCAGCTGGCCGAGGAGGCCAACAAGCCCGGCTGGTGGCAGCGTTTCCACGACATTCTGCCGGGCTGGTTCTCGATGTACGTCAGCCTGGAGGGCGCGGCCGGCCTCATCCGTTCCTACGAACCGCACTTCGTCCCCGGCCTGTTGCAGACCGAGGACTACGCGCGCGGCGTGCTGAAGTCGGGCGCCATCGGCCAGACGAGCCCCGACGACATCGAGCGCCATGTCGCCCTGCGCATGCAACGCCAGGAACTGCTCACCCGTACCGATGCCCCCCGTTTCTGGGCGGTGATGGACGAGACGGCCCTGCGCCGTCCGGTCGGTGGCCCGGAGGTGATGCGTGCGCAGATCGACAGGTTGCTCGAGGCCACGAAGCTGCCTCATGTGACGCTCCAGGTCGCCCCGTTCGCCAATGGACCGCACCCGGGCACGTACGGCCCCTTCGTACTCTTCCGGTTCGCCATGGCGGAACTGCCGGACATGGTCTACAGCGAGTACCTGACCGGCGCCGTCTACCTGGACGCGCGCTCCGAGGTGGCGACCCATCTGGAGGTCATGGACCGCATGGCGGCACAGGCCGCCACGGCGCAACGCACGAAGGAGATCCTCCGGGATCTCCGCAAGGAGCTGTGAATGGATCGCATCGAACCGCGCGGCCGTGTCTACAACGGCATGCCCGCGCGGGAGTTGGGCAGCGAGGGCTGGCACAGGCCCTGGAGCGGCGGCAACGGCGGCAACTGCCTGGAGGCGATGAAGCTCGCCGACGGCCGGATCGCCGTACGCCAGTCGACGGACCCGGACGGACCGGCGCTGATCTACACCATGGACGAGATGACCGCCTTCATCGAGGGTGCCAAGGCGGGGGAGGCCGACTTCCTGCTCTCCTGACGTGCCGATGGTTGTTGCTTCTTGGTCAACTTGCGTGTCGAGATGTCGACTTGGTTATGGATTTGATCAGTCAGTGCGTCGGCCACCCGCGGCGGGGGAGGGCCGACGGACACCCGCGCCGACCCCTGTCTCTGGACCGTCACCCAGGCGGGAGCACCCCGCACAGCGCCTCCAGTGCCGCGCCGTAGGCGTGTTCCGGCGGCGTGGCATGGCCGACCACCAGGCCGTCGGGCGCCGGCATCAGCGTCCCGGGGTGGCGGAAGGCGGCCAGCCCGTCCAGGGCGACCCCCTGCCAGGCGGCCGCCTTCACCGTGGACCGCTCGGTGCCGGACGGAAGTCTCAGCACCGCGTGCAGCCCGGCCGCGATACCGGTCACCTCGATGTGCGGCGCGTGCGCGGCGAGCGCCGCGACCAGCCGGTCGCGCCGACGCCTGTAGTGCTGCCGCATGCGCCGCACATGACGGTCGTACGACCCGGAGACCACGAAGTCCGCGAGGGCGAGCTGATCCGGCACGCTCGCCCACCCCTCGCGCTCGCCCTTGGCCTCGAGCACGGGCCCGACAAGGCGCTCGGGCAGCACCATCCAGCCCAGCCGCAGCGCCGGGGACAGGCTCTTGCTGACCGAGCCGATGTGGATCACCCGCTCCGGATCGAGGCCCTGCAGTGCGCCGACGGGTTTGCGGTCGTACCGGAACTCGCCGTCGTAGTCGTCCTCCACCACCACCGATCCACGCGCGCGTGCCCAGTCGATCACCGCCGCCCGTCGCTCCGGGTGCAGCGGACCTCCGGTCGGGAACTGGTGCGCGGGCGTCAGCAGTACGGCCCGCTCCCGCCCCAGCCCGTCCACCTGGGCCCCGTGCTCGTCCAGCGGGAGCGGCACGGTCCGCACGCCCGCCGCGGCAAGGAGCCCCCGGTGGAAGTCCAGCCCGTACGCCTCCACGGCCAGCGGACCGCGCAGCACACCCCCGCCGCTCTGCCCGAACAGGAGGCGCAGCCCATGCGCGAAGCCGGAGCAGATGACGATCCGGTCCGGCTCGGTGCGCACCCCGCGCGCGCGTGCCAGATACTCCGCGAGCGCCTCCCGCAGCTCCCGGCGCCCGGCGGGATCCCCCGGCCCGAACGCCTCGTTCGGCGCCGCCTGCAACGCCCGGCGGTACGCGGCCGACCAGGCCGCCCGCGGGAAGGCCGACGCGTCCGGAGTGCCCTGCCGCAGGTCGTGCCGCGGCCCACGCGCGCGTGGATGCGTCCTTCGGGGCACTCGCTCGGATCGCTGCAGCGGCTGAGCCCTCCCCTGCTGCCCTGATGGAGTGGCCGGTACCCCCATCGCGACCCGGGTGCCCGAGCCCTGCCGGGCGGTGAGCCAGCCCTCCGCGACCAGTTCCGCGTACGCGTCGGCGACGGTGTTGCGGGCCACGCCCAGATCGGCGGCGAGCGAGCGGTAGGGCGGCAGCCGGGTGCCGGGCGCCAGCCGCCCGCTGCTGACGGCCTCGCGCAGCGCCCGGGTCAGCGCCGCCCGCCGCCCGCCCGGACCGGCCAGCTCCAGATGCAGGTCGACACCGATCCGCTCCGCCGAATTGACCCATGATTCCGCCATGGAAATGCACCCTACAGTCGGTCTTTCACTCCCGTAGGTTGAAGCACATGACGACGAACACGATCAACGCCGCGAACACCACGACCTCCACCTCCGCCTCCGCCTCCGCCGCCGGCGGCGCCGGGGCGATCACCGCGGCAGAGACCGGCCGCACCCGCCTGGACTTCGCCAAGGCGGCACCGAAGGTCTTCCGCGCCCTCATCGGTTTCGACGCCGCCGCGCGCGAGGGCCTCGACCCTGCCCTCGTCGAGCTGATCCAGATCCGCGCCTCGCACCTCAACCACTGCGCCTACTGCCTCCACATGCACACCAATGACGCCCGCAAGGCCGGCGAGAGCGAGGACCGGCTGCACATGGTCGCGGTCTGGCGCGAGGCCCGGCACTTCTTCACCCCGAAGGAACAGGCGGCCCTCGCACTGACCGAGGCGGTCACCCTGGTCGCCGACGCGGGCGTCCCCGACGAGGCCTACGAGGAGGCGGCCGCCCACTTCGAAGAGACCGAACTGGCCCGCGTACTCGCCCTGATCCTCGCGATCAACACCTGGAACCGCGTGGCGCTGGCGACGGCGAAGGTGGCGGGCACGGACGAGCGCCGTCGCTGAGCCTTCGGGGCGGCGACCGACGGTACTGGTGCCCGACGGCTGGGGCTGACGGTCGACGGCTGACGGCACCGGGGACTGGCGGGCACCGGGGTGTGGCGGTCGACGGCACCGGGGACTGGCGGGCACCGGGGTGTGGCGGTCGACGGCACCGGGGAC